>NZ_JAVCWM010000013.1:0-223604 GCF_030846495.1 Massilia scottii
GTCTCCGCAAACAACTCCCGCCCGATCAGCATGCGGCGGATTTCGCTGGTGCCTGCGCCGATTTCGTAGAGCTTCGCATCGCGCCACAGACGTCCGACCGGATACTCGTTGATATAACCATTGCCGCCCAGCGTCTGGATCGCTTCGCCCGCCATCCAGGTCGCTTTCTCGGCGCTGTACAGGATCGCGCCGGCGGCATCCTTGCGCAGGTTGCGGATCGCTTCCGGCGTCCTGGCGCGGTCGCAGGCCTGGCCCACGGCGTACACATACGCCTTGCACGCCATCATGGTCGAGTACATATCGGCCAGTTTGCCCTGCATGAGCTGGAATTCGCCGATCGGCTGGCCGAACTGCTTGCGGTCGTGCACGTACGGCACCACCGCATCCATGCAGGCCGCCATGATGCCCAGCGGACCGCCCGAGAGCACGGTACGCTCGAAATCGAGACCCGACATCAGCACGTTGACGCCCTTGCCCAGGCCGCCCAGCACGTTTTCGGCCGGCACTTCGCAATCCTGGAACACCAGTTCGCCCGTGTGCGAGCCGCGCATGCCCAGCTTGTCGAGCTTTTGCGCGATCGAGAAACCCTTGTAGCCTTTTTCGATGATGAAGGCCGTCATGCCGCGCGGGCCGGCTTCCAGGTCGTTCTTGGCGTACACCACCAGCACGTCGGCGTCGGGGCCGTTGGTGATCCACATCTTGGTGCCGTTGAGCACCCAGCGGTCGCCCTTGAAGTCGGCGCGCAGCTTCATGCTGACCACGTCGGAACCCGCGTTCGGCTCGGACATGGCCAAGGCGCCAATGTACTCGCCGGAAATGAGCTTCGGCAGGTACTTCATCTTCTGTTCTTCGGTGCCGTTGCGCTTGATCTGGTTGACGCACAGATTCGAGTGGGCGCCGTACGACAGGCCGACCGAGGCCGACGCGCGCGAGATTTCTTCCATCGCCACGATGTGGGCCAGGTAGCCCATCTGGGCGCCGCCGTACTGCTCGTCGACGGTGATGCCGAGCACGCCCAGGTCGCCCATCTTGCGCCACAGGTCCATCGGGAACTGGTCGCTGCGGTCGATTTCCGCCGCGCGGGGAGCGATCTCTACCGCGGCGAATTGTTGAACTGCTTCGCGCAGCGCGGCGATGTCTTCGCCATGGTCAAAGGTCAAGCCTGGAAGATGCAGCATTGTGTCGTCCTCGCGGGGTCGGAATGGGAAGAGTTCATCATACGCATGTTTGACGTTAACGTAAACGTCAAGCACTCGCGCTGTTTGCATTGCGCTTGTTATTCAGGCATTGGCCGTGGTTTCAGCCAGCATGCGGCGGCATTCTTCTTCATGGGCGGCAATTTCGGCCAGGGCCATGTCGATATCCTCGCGCTGGCGCTCCAAGGTTTCGCGCTGGTGCGCCAGCACGCCGAGGAAGCGGTTCATCTGGGCCGCGGTATCCTTGGGGGACTCGTACATGTCGACGATGCTCTTGATTTCCGACAGGGTCAGGCCGAGGCGTTTGCCGCGCAGGGTCAGCTTGAGATGGGTGCGGTCGCGCGCCGTGTAGACCCGGTTGCGCCCGCCCACGCCTTCGCGGCTGGGGCGCAGCAAGCCCTGGTCTTCGTAGAAGCGGATGGCGCGCGCGGTAATGTCGAATTCGCGCGCCAGTTCGGCGATGGTATAAGTACGCATGGACATCAGTGGCTCATAACTAATAAGAAGCGGCGGTGGGAGGAGACGGCACGGAAATCGCCTGCGGCAGCTTCCGTTTACGTCAACGTCAACCTATTGTAGCGTGCCTGCCCCTATCCTGAACGCGAAAGATGGCGGGCGCAGCGTCGCCAGCCGCGGCCCATGGCGATGCCCGCGGCCGCCTTTTTCGCTCGATTTCTATACCGGACTCATGTGCAAGCATCTGATCCAGCACAAACCGCGTCATCGTGCGCCGGGGCGGCTGGGTCGGGCCGATTTACACTGTTTTTTTCGACCAGGTGACCTTTCCCGCCGCTCCGGACCGCGCAGATTATTGTTTATGAATCAAGGTTTTATTTTGCACACCAAGTCCGTGCGATGCATGTGCAATGCCTGCCAAATTGTTACATCCGGGAAGCAACTTGTCACAATTGGTCTCAACTGTGAAGAGACTGACTTTCATGCCGTTGCATGAAATAGTGCCACCCATGAATTCATCCAACGAACGGGAAAGCTTTAGTGAACGCCTGCAGCAGGCACTAAAGAACGCCCATTACTCACCCGACAGTCCCACACGCTTGGCGCGGGAATTTAACATTCGCTTCGATGGACGGCCGATTACGGTGCACGCTGCCCGCAAATGGCTGGTAGGAGAGGCTATTCCTACGCAAGAGAAGCTGCGCATGATCGCGCAATGGCTGGGTGTGCCCGCGGAATGGTTGCGCTTTGGCGGCGACGAAAATGCCGCGGCCAACGGCGATGGCGCGGGTGGTCTGTCGCGTTTTGAATCGGCCGATGTGAAATTAATCGCCGATTTACAGCGTCTGGACGAGCATCATCGTCAAATTGCGCGCGAATTCATTCGCATGCTGGTCCGCATTAATTACCAAAAGTAGCTATTTGGCACGCATATCGGCTTTTTCAGCGTTGATATAAATCGTTTTCTTGCCACGCCGAGGCGCCCGATCGGGGGCGGCGGTTTCTCCACGGGCGTACTTTGCGCCGCATCAATCCCATATCCCGACCCCGTCCTCTGCAAATTCGACGGGGCTTTATGATTTGTCATGGCGACGCCATAAAATTCATGCACAATGGTCAGACCACGGGTAAAGTTTCCCGGAGGAATGCATTTATATTGTGCCGCCCAAAACCGACATAGTGGCTCATAATCACAGCAGCACTTGTACTCTTGTCATCCCGTTACGCACCAAGCCGAGGATTCCGCCGTCTTATGAAAAGTAACTACAGCAACACCGCCCAGCTCAAGGACCTGATGACCGTTCCCCCGATGACGGCAGCGCAGCACGCAGAAGTCATGCGCAAGCGCATCCAGCATCGGCGCATGGTCGAGGAAGCGAAAGAATTGAAAAAGGCCGACAGCTGGCAGTTCGACAAGCGCTGAGCGCCCGCCGCGCGTAGCAAGGCAGTGCCGGCGCCAGGCTGGCGCGGCTGCCTGTACGCCTCAGCTGTCCGGCTGAGCGTCGGAACCGGCTTTCATGCCGGCCCAGCGCGGCGCCAGCGTGTGCACCACGCCGAACAGGTCCATGACCCGTCCCACCGTATGATCGACCATGTCGTCGATGCTTTCCGGCTTGTGATAAAAGCTCGGCAGCGGCGGGAAGATCACTCCCCCCATTTCCGTTACCGCCGTCATATTGCGCAGGTGCGCCAGGTTGAACGGGGTTTCACGCACCATCAGCACCAGCCGGCGGCGCTCCTTGAGCACCACGTCGGCCGCGCGCGCGATCAGGTTGTCGGACAGGCCCAGGGCCACGGCGGCCAGGGTTTTCATCGAGCAGGGGGCGATCACCATGCCGTCGGACTGGAACGAGCCGCTGGCGATCGACGCACCCACATCGCGGTTCTTGTGGACGACATGGGCCAGCGCCTCGACCTCGCGGCGCTGCATGCCCAGTTCCTGGTGCAGGGTCAGGACGGCGGCGTCGGAGACGATCAGGTGCGTTTCGATGCCGGGCGTGGCGGCCAGTCGCTGGACCAGGCGCACGCCATACACGGCGCCGGTGGCGCCGGTGATGGCGACAACCAGGCGCCGCGGGCGCAGATCAGGCATCGAGCAGGGCTTTGAGTTCGCCGGACTCGAACATTTCGTTCATGATGTCGGAACCGCCGATGAATTCACCCTTGACGTAGAGCTGGGGAATGGTCGGCCAGTTCGAGAAGTCCTTGATGCCCTGGCGCACTTCCGGATCTTCCAGCACATTGACGGTGGCGATGTTCTCGACGCCGCAGGCTTTCAGGATCTGGATGGCACGGCCGGAAAAGCCGCATTGTGGAAACTGCGCGGTTCCCTTCATGAACAGCACCACGGGGGTGGCGGTTACGGTTTCTTTGATCCAGGTTTTTACGTCGCTCATGGCTTGCCTCGGTGGGAAATAGGTTAGATGCCGCCATTTTATAAGAAAACGGCGGGGGGTGGACGTTTGGGGCCTGGCGGCGTTGGGAGTAGGGGGTTCTAGCTACTTTGACGGAGAGGCGAAAAGGAAGCTTCATCGTCCCTCAGCAATTTGCCCAGGCAAACCGCATCATCGCGCCCGACGTATTTACCGTAGTTGGAAATGATGCCGTAACCGTGCTTTGCGTAGAAAGCCAGCGCGCGCGTGTTGACCTTGCGCGTTTCCAGCCACAGCTGATGGTAGCCGAACCCCTGCGCCGCCCGCTCCACGTGCGCCAGCAAGGCTGCGCCGACACCGCTGGCGCCGGGGCGCGCGAACATGCGCTTGACTTCCCCCACGTCGCCATCGAGCGGGCGCAGTGCCGCGCAGCCGAGCAATTCCCCGGCATCGCCGCGCGCCACCACGAACAGCGAGCGCGCCGCCCTGGCATCGTCGGCCGAGAACGAGGCCTTGCCGCTGTCGCCCGTGATGGCCGCCAGCGCCGCCGACAATTCCTCGATCAGCGTGCGGGCATCAAGGCTGTCCGGATCGCAGGCGGCGATGGCGATCATGGACGGCTTATCCACGCAGCTTGGCGAATGCCGCCGCCATGCTGCCGCCGGCCGGCGCCGGCGCGCGGTCCTGCTTCTGCTGGTGCTGCGCCAGGCGCTTGCCGTCGGTGCGGTCGCCGCGCTGCTCCGGCTTGGAGCCGGCCTGCGGCGCGCTGTCGGTCAGGCGCATGGTCAGGGCGATGCGCTTGCGCTTCTCGTCCACTTCCAGCACCTTCACGCGCACCACCTGGCCGGCCTTGACCACCGTGTGCGGGTCCTTCACAAACGTGTTCGACAGCGCCGAAATATGCACCAGTCCATCCTGGTGCACGCCGATGTCGACAAACGCGCCGAAGGCGGCCACGTTGGTCACCACGCCCTCGAGGATCATGTCCGGGCGCAGGTCGCGGATCTCTTCCACGCCTTCCTTGAAGGTGGCGGTGGTGAACTCCGGGCGCGGATCGCGTCCCGGCTTTTCCAGCTCCTTGAGGATGTCGGTAATGGTCGGCACGCCGAATTTGTCATCCGCGTACCTGGCTGGATTGAGCGTCTTGAGCAGGGAGGCGTCGCCGATGACGGCCTTCATCTCCTTCTTGATATCGGCCAGGATTTTTTCCACCAGCGGATACGATTCCGGGTGCACCGCCGAGGCGTCGAGCGGATTGGCGCCGCCCATCACGCGCAGGAAGCCCGCCGCCTGCTCGAACGTCTTCTCGCCCAGGCGCGGCACCGCTTTCAGGTCCGCGCGCGAGGTGAAGGCGCCTTTCAGGTCGCGGTAGGTGACGATTGCCTGCGCCACGCTGGAAGACAGGCCGGACACGCGCGCCAGCAGCGGCGCCGAGGCGGTGTTGACGTCCACCCCGACCGCGTTCACGCAATCTTCGACGACGGCGTCGAGCGAGCGCGCCAACTGGGTCTGGCTCACGTCGTGCTGGTACTGGCCCACGCCGATCGACTTCGGATCGATCTTCACCAGTTCGGCCAGCGGGTCCTGCAGGCGGCGTGCGATCGAGACCGCGCCGCGCAGCGACACGTCCATCTCGGGCAGCTCGCGCGAAGCGAACTCGGATGCCGAGTAGACCGAGGCGCCGGCTTCCGACACGACGATCTTGGTCAGCTTGAGTTCCGCGCGCTGCTTGATCAGGTCTTGCGCCAGCTTGTCGGTTTCGCGCGAGGCGGTGCCGTTGCCGATCGAGATCAGCGACACATTGTGTTTCGCGGCCAGCGCGCCGAGCACGTGCAGCGAGCCGTCCCAGTCGTTGCGCGGCTGGTGCGGGTAGATGACGGCGGTATCGACCACCTTGCCGGTGGCGTCGACCACGGCCACCTTGACGCCGGTGCGCAGGCCCGGGTCCAGGCCCATGGTGGCGCGCGGGCCGGCCGGCGCGGCCAGCAGCAGCGCTTTCAGGTTCAGGGCGAAGACGTTGATGGCATCGAGTTCGGCGCGTTCGCGCAGGGCGCCCATCAGCTCCGTTTCGAGGTGCATGAAGCTCTTCACGCGCCAGGTCCAGCGGGCAGTGTCGGCCAGCCATTTGTCGGCCGGGCGGCCCTGCTGCTTGATACCGAAGCGCGCGGCGATGCGGCCTTCGCACGGGTTGTGCGGCGCATCCCACTTCGGTTTTTCGGCTTCGGTGTCCAGGCGCAGGACCACGTCGAGGATGCCTTCGCGGCGGCCGCGCAAGAGGGCCAGCGCGCGGTGCGAGGGCACGGTGGAAATGGTCTCGGAGTAGTCGAAGTAATCGGCGAATTTTTCGCCTTCATCCTGCTTGCCTTCGACGACCTTCGATTCGACGATGCCGTGTTCCTGCACGTATTCGCGCAGCGACTGCAGCAAGGTCGCGTCTTCGGCGAAGCGCTCCATCAGGATCTGGCGCGCGCCGTCCAGCGCGGCCTTGGTGTCGGCCACGCCGGGGTTGTTGCCGTCGTCGCTGGTGAAGGCTTCGCGCAGATATTTGGCGGCTTCTTCTTCCGGGGCGCTGGTCGGGTCGTTGAGCAATTGATCGGCCAGGGGCGCCAGGCCCGCTTCGATCGCGATCTGCGCCTTGGTGCGGCGTTTCTGCTTGTAGGGCAGGTAGAGATCTTCCAGCCGGGTCTTGTCTTCGGCGTGGGTGACGGCGTCGAGCAGGGCCGGGGTCATCTTGTTCTGTTCGGTGATGGACGAGATGATCGCGGCGCGCCGGTCTTCCAGCTCGCGCAGGTAGCGCAGGCGCTCTTCCAGCAGGCGCAACTGGATATCGTCCAGCCCGCCGGTCGCTTCCTTGCGGTAGCGCGCGATGAAGGGAACGGTGGCGCCCTCGTCCAGCAGGGCAATGGCGGCGGCAACCTGTACAGGCTTGGCGGCAAGTTCTATGGCGAGACGTTGTTCGATAGTTGGGAGCATGGGTGAACATCCTGGTGAGTCAAGCACGGAATGATACGCAATCGCGGCGAATGCGCCAGTCTTGACAGTGCTCGAACGGTGTGCAGGGCGGCCGCTGGTTTGGCCGCTGGTTTGGCTGATTGATATTGCGCAGTGTACAGTGCCTTTCTTCCCCCGTTTAATAGCTTAAATCACGATGGAAAAATTGCGTCAGTATTTTCTCGAACTTCAATCGACATTACCTGCCGATGGACCGGGTTTCAGCGTGGTCGTGCTGCAGGAAAATGCGGTGGTATGCGAACTGCATCACGGGCTGGCCTCGCTGGAATTGGCGGTGCCGCTGTCGGGAAAGTCGGCCTATTATCTGGCGTCGGAATCGAAGCAGTTTACGGCGGCCTGCGTGCTGGCGCTGGTGCGCGCCGGGCGGATTGGGCTTGATGACGACGTGTGCCTGCATCTGCCGGAATTGGCACGGATGGAGCAGGCTTTTCCGTTACGCTCGCTGCTCAATCACACCAGCGGCATTCCCGACTATTTTCAGTTTTTGGCGTGCCAGCTGGGGCGGCACGAGGCCGATTATTTTAACAATGCGCTGATCTTGAAACTGATTGCCTGTATCGATACGGTCGTTTTTCCAACCGGGACGGCGTACGGTTACAGCAACAGCAATTACATCCTGCTTGCGGCCTTGGTTGAGCGCTTGAGTGGCTTGTCCGCGGCGCGTTTTGCGCGGGAGACCTTATTCGAGCCATTGGGTATCGAGCGCATGGGTTTTGACGATGACCGCAGCAATGTGATTGCGCATCGCGTGTTCAGTTACGAGGCCGATGCGGCGCGGCCGCGCGGATACAAACAGCATCTCGGCAATGCCAATACGGTGGGCGATGGCGGCGTGTATGCCAGCACCGATGAACTGGTGCTGTGGGAGCGCGAATGGCATCGCCAGTGGGCCGATCGCGGGAGTTTGCTGCATGCGATGCTGCAGCCATCGCCGATGGCGGATGGAACGGTGCTGCCGTATCGTTTCGGGCTGGAGCTCATCGAGCGCAACGGCACCGATGTGGTTTTTCACAGCGGCGGCTTGTGGGGCTTTAATACGCTGCTGATGCGGGTGCCGGCGCTGCGTTTGTCGGTGATCTGTCTGGCCAATTGCGACAGCGCGGAGCCGGACATGGAGCGCATGCTGGCGGCGCTGGCGTGAGGTTCCGAACTTGCCGACGGATCGATTTCTTCGACGCGCGATGTGCGGCCGGTGGCAGAGAGGATGCCGGATTGTCCGGAACCGGTTGAACCGTGGATCAGCCAGTCCGGGATGGAATGCAGCGAACGATGTCAAACGTCGGCATCGTCTGCGCTATTCCGGCAGGGCTTATACGCTATTGGCTGCCTCGTCAGGGTCGGTATCGCGGCGCCGGGCCTCCCACCACGCAGGCAGATGTGGATTCAGATATTTCCACCCTACTCCGTGGTATGAGGGCTGCCTCATATGACTGCCAACAAGCACGGTTGCGCAAATTATCGATAGCGCCGACGCAGGATACCAACCTGGCCACTGCCAGACAATGGTCGTACCTGCCACAATCAAGAAAAATGCGGCCCAGATCAGCTCAAGCTTGCGAGGAAGACGGAACACGTTGCAAAAAGCGAAAAAGTGTCCGACGACGAGCGCGATTGGCAAACCTAATCCAGCGTCAATTTGCATACCCGCAACCGAGCCACAGATGCCAAGGATAATGACGATGACATCCGTTAGTGAAATTCGGAAACCTGGCTTAAATAGTTGATTTTTCATTTTTTTAGCATATGGATGCGAGTCTCCGAAGGCAAACGCCAGCGGAGGCCAATTGCGGGTTACTGTCCACCCGGTCTCAACGCATCGGCGCCAAGTGCAAGCTACTTCAATGACGAGCAAGTACCGAAAAATCGAACCCTTGGAATATAATTTCCACCCACATTTCCCTGTCAAATTCAATGAAGTGGCGGAAAATTCCGGCTTCGAGCATGCAGAATTCATGAACCAGCAGGTCCGCCGGCTGAAGGGGCCATTGGCTGGGCTGTAAAGACGAATTTATGCCCAGTACATCGGTATACACCAGATTGATGACCGATTCATGGGATGAGTGCAGCAGCCTGAGTTTGACCGTTGATGATCCTTGCGCAGCGCCCACATACTCTTTTTCCACGTTCAGCGATTCCAGCCACGCATCGTGGAGGGTGACGTCAGAGTTGAGCGCATAGCGGTCCGGCTCCATGGAAAACGAGGCAAGCGCGGGCGGCATGTCCTGCTGGATGGTGCCCAGATAGGCGAAATAGGTATCGAAGCACGTCGCGCCGTCGTGGCGTTGATAAATATATTTGAACTCGTTCATAGGTGTCACGCTTTGCAAGAAAATCGGACGGGGCTCAACACGGAAACGCTGCTGAAGCGTCCGCGTCCACGCGTCCGGAAGCGACGCTATCCGGCACTGCCTCGCCATCCGCCGCCATGTTCACTTCACTTTCCATAGTCGAACGCGCCTTACAAGCATCAGAAATATCCAAGTGAAAACCCCTGCTATGGGCATCGAAAAAAACAGGATGCCTGGGCTGACAACGTTCAAATTCAGTGCTTGTGCAGATTGGTGGGACGCTTTATAGCGCACATCGATTCGCCCACCTTCAAGTGTATGCGCTTCAACGATCTGTAATCCAGCCGCATCACGAGTCGCTGAATACTCCCACGACTCATCATCGGTCGCCCCTTTATCAACCAGCAGGTGCAGCGTCGCCTCCCGGTTGTTTTCGACAAATTTACCAAGGTCAGGCAGAAGAACCGGTTCGACCCGATTGCCTTTTGCGGGGACTCTGACCATGACGGTAAACGGTGATGGCACAGGATCATCCGACGATATCTGACGCTCGCACCGGTTCAGATAGCATACGATTTTCATTGTTGCGACAGTGCTGGCCACAAACACCACTGGGGTGAGGGACCATGTACCCAGGACTACGAGCAGAGCCAAAAGATATTTTTTCATTTTTGATGATACCCGCAAGCTGTTGTAAATTTTGCGGAAATTTCATTTCTGATTTGCGGTGCCAGCCAGCTTTCTTCGTCGTGCGCCAGCTGAGCCAAATTCCACGATGGATTTCGTTCCACGCCTACTCGTGCGTAACCGGCTCTGGCCGGTCGACTCTGAATTGCGTTTCATCTTTCAACATGAAAACCGTGATGTCCAAGGCTTTGCCGTTGCGGTCTTGTACGCTGTACCGGTAAGTGAAAAGTTGGTGGAAGCTGCTCTTGTAGTGGGCTTCGAGAGCGGATGCGTCCACGATGGCGCGGAGTTCTTGCTTCAGTTCCGGTTTCAAATACCAGATATGTTCTTTATCAGGATTTTTTAACATGGCATTGACAGCGTTCAGCGCATCACGGTGCCCTTTGGCCACCCGTTGTCGTCTGTCTTCCTCACAATAAGCAAAGAGCGCCGCCACGCAAATGACGAACATGCACAATGAGCCGAACTTGCGTTGATAGCACAGGGCAATTGCACGGATGAGAAGGGTGATCACGCTTCCTGCGGCCAGCAGCACCCCGATCTGGGGCACTGGAATAATTCCCAACAGGATGGAATAGCCACCAGCCCACGCGACATTCATGTCGATGATGAGGAAGCCGGCAATGAAGACAGCGGGGCTCATCGCTCCGGGTTGTTTCACCTGGCGTATGAGTAGCTCAGCTATTTTCGCATCGGTCAAACCTGCCGGCCGGAGCAGAAAGCCCGTCCGATTAAACTGAGCAGCAAGAATTCAGATCAGCACTCGAAACCATGCTGCTCACGGTACTGCTTGACCACCTTCGCAGGCATCGTGTTGAACAGGGCGCAGACGGTAAAGCTGCCTTTTTGCTTGCCGTTCTGAACGTAACCCCAATCCGAAATGTCGGCGCGCTTGAAGGTGATTTCTTCGCCGTTCTCGACGCTTTCCACGATTTGGGGATCATTGGCAATCGTGCCGGCGAAGCCGGTTTTGGTCTGCTCGAAGGGCATGACCCACATATGCTCGCTGCCATTTTCATCGGTGATTTTTACCTTCAGGCGGAACATGGCCGCGCCTGCGGGCGGCTTGGCAGCCGTGGCGAGAAAGGTGTCGAGCGACGCTTGTGCCTTGGTGATCGCAGCGGCCATTGCCGGATTTTCATCCCGGACCATGACCATACGGTCGCCGACCTGGGCATTGGCGGTGGCGGTAAGAAGCAACAGGGCGAGAACGGCGGGGAGTTTCATGATTTTTCCGGAAAGGGGGGGCGAGCGTCGCAGCGATAGAAAGTGGCTCGGAAGTTGCAATTTTATCCATATAGTGAATAAATTGCAACATCCATATTCTCAATATTTGGTACGGGACGCCAAAAATAAAGGCGTACCTGCAACCAGTAAGCAATGCAGGCTTGCCGAGCTCCCAAAAATCCGTTGCATACGTTTTTCAACCGGTGCTTACCCTTGCAGCATGAACGCCATCCCTGGGCCCATGACCCGCACAAACAAGCTCCGCTGCGTGTGAAAGAGAACAGAACACAAGCGTCTTTATGTCGGATAATATCGGGTGTTATCGTCTTCGATATTGCCCTTAAGAACACATGCACACGATGGATTTAACGCGCGACGAACCCCGCGAAGGACGCCCTGCCACCGCTGCGCCGCACGCCACGGCGTCGGCCTTGCCGGCGCCGATCGCCAGCTGGCTGCAACGGGTCGAGGCTGCCGCCCACCCGCAGCCCAAGCTCGACCTGGAGGTCAAGGATCCCAAAGTCGCCCAATACAAGTTCGTCTATGTCCTGGCCCCGACCAGCGGCGGCCGTCACGTCGCCCTGTGCCTGTGCAAGGCACGCCTGCGCCCGAACGGCGAAGTGGCCGCCGCCAGCCCGGTCAGCGAAGTGTTTTCCCTGCTTTCGGCCCCGCCCGCCTACCTCGAAGGCGACGATGAAGACCTGGTGCGCTTCTTCATCGCCATGCGCAGCGGCGCCGCGTCCCAGGGCGGCAGCGCGACCGAACCGAAAGGCAAGGTCGGCGCCATCCTCCTGCAAATGTTGCTGGAACAAGACAAGCTGCTGTGGGCGAATTCCTGGGCCGACATGGCCAACGGCCTGATCTACCCGCTCCAGGCTGGCCCCGTGCGCGAAGCCAACCTGGTCTGGCGCGAGGAAGGCCGCACCGCGCGTCTCGGCTGGCAGGTCCAGCCCGCCAGCGGCGCGACCCACACCGCCGCCGACCAGATCGATTACATGCTGCCCACCGATCCGCCGTGGTACATCGACAACCTGTCCTGCGGCGCGCTCGCGCTCAACCGCGGCGGCGTCGATATTTCCCTGGCCGACTTGCAGGCGCTGGTGGCGCAAGCCCCGGCGCTGAGCGGCAACGATAAAAAACGCGTCTCCCAACTGCTGCTGGCCCATGGCCTGCAGCAACTGATGCCCCTGCCGCAGCCGCTGATCCAGCGCCTGCGCGACGACGTCAAGCCGCGTCCGCACCTGCTGCTCGACAGCGTGCCGCTGGCCGATGGCACGCACCAGCGCTGGCACGATTACGCGGTGCTGTCCTTCGATTACGACGGCGAGCGGGTCGCGTTCGATCCGGCCCAGCGCGTGGTGCGCCAGGTGGGCGACGTGACCGAAGTCATCGCCCGCGATATCCCGGCCGAGGCCGCCTCGCTGGAAGAACTCACGGCCTTAGGTTTCCGCAAACCGGGTACGCCGCCGCTCAACGCCCTGGCCGGCGCGCAGCAGCTGGAAAGCCAGGCGCACTGGCTGCGCTTTGCCGAAGGCGACCTGGCTGGCCTGATCGAGGCCGGCTGGCATGTGCAGAAATCCAGCAAATACCGCTACGACGTTGTCGCGGTCGAAGACTGGTACGCCGAGATCGACGAGCCGGCCGAAGCGGGCAACGCCTGGTTCGAGCTGGAGCTGGGCATCGTGGTCAACCAGAAACGCGTGCCGCTGCTGCCGGTGCTGGTGCAGCTGATCCGCAGCGCCCCGAGCGACTTCGATCCCGAGGTCCTGGCCGCCCACGCCGACGCCGACCAGATGCTGGCCACGCTGCCCGATGGCCTGCGCGTGGCGCTGCCCTGGGGGCGCTTGAAGCCGATTCTCAACACGCTGGGTGAACTTTATTTCAGCGACAAGATCAAAAACAAGGTCAGGCTCTCGACCCTGGATGCGGGCCGGCTCGAAGAACTGGCACGCGGAACCGCTTTGCGCTGGTTCGGCGGCGAGCAGTTGCGCGAAACCGGCCGCAAGCTGAGCTTGTTCGGTTCCGTGCAAAAAGTGGCGCCCCCGGTAGGGCTCCAGGCGACCCTGCGCGATTACCAGGCAGATGGCCTGGCCTGGATGCAGTTCCTGCGCGAGTACGACCTCGCCGGCATCCTGGCCGATGACATGGGCTTGGGCAAGACGGTGCAAACCCTGGCCCACATCCTGATCGAGAAGGAAGCCGGCCGCCTGACCCATCCGGCCCTGGTCATCGCGCCCACCAGCCTGATGACCAACTGGCAGGATGAAGCGGCCCGCTTCGCCCCCGACTTGCGCGTGCTGCTGCTGCAAGGCAAGGAGCGCCTGGAACAGTTCGACAAGATCGAGGAAGTCGATCTGGTCTTGACCACCTATGCCCTGTTGCCGCGCGATGAAGAAAAGCTGCGCGAGCATGAGTTCCACCTCGTCATCCTCGACGAATCGCATTACATCAAGAACACGCGCTCCAAGGCGGCCCAGAGCGCCGGCCTGCTCAAATCGCGCCACCGCCTGTGCCTGACCGGCACGCCGCTGGAAAATCACCTGGGCGAGCTGTGGTCGCAATTCCATTTCCTGCTGCCGGGTTTGCTGGGCGATGAAAAAACCTTCAACAGCCAGTTCCGCCACCCGATCGAGCGCCAGGACGATCCGCTGCGGCGCTCGCTGCTGAACCGCCGCATCCGTCCCTTCCTGCTGCGCCGGACCAAGGACAATGTGGCCAAGGAATTGCCGCCGAAAACGGAAATGGTGCGCAAGGTCGAATTGTCGGGTGCCCAGCGCGACCTGTACGAAACCGTGCGCCTGGCGATGGACAAGAAAGTGCGCGACGAGATCGACAAGAAAGGCGTGGCGCGCAGCCAGATCGTCATTCTCGAAGCCTTGCTCAAGCTGCGCCAGGTGTGCTGCGACCCGCGCCTGGTGAAAGCCTTGCCCGCCAAGAAGAAAGACAGCGGCTCCGCCAAACTGATCGATCTGATGCAGATGGTCGACGATTTGCTGGAAGAAGGCCGCAAGATCCTGGTGTTCTCGCAATTTACCAGCATGCTGGCCCTGATCGAGGAAGAGCTCAACGCGCGCCGCATTCCGTACGCCTTGCTCACCGGCGACACCAAGGACCGCGCGGCCCAGGTCGCCGCCTTCCAGCAGGGCGCGGTGCCGATTTTCCTGATCAGCCTGAAAGCGGGCGGTGTCGGCCTGAATCTGACCGCAGCCGATACCGTGATCCATTACGATCCGTGGTGGAACCCGGCCGCCGAAAACCAGGCCACCGACCGGGCCTGGCGCATCGGACAGGACAAACCGGTGTTCGTGTACAAGCTGATCGCCAAGGGGACGTTGGAAGAAAAAATCCAGTTGTTGCAGCAAAAGAAATCCGATCTGGCCCAGTCCATCCTGGCGGAAGGCGAGTCGCAAAAAATGAGTCTGACGCAGGAAGACCTGCAAGCCATTTTCGCGCCGCTGGAGGAGTAAACTCCTCGGATTTTCGTTCATATACTTTCATGCAACGTTGGCGATATACTAGCGGAGTATTAATGTTGAACCGGTAAAGAAAGCGTTCCATGAATAACAGTGTCATCGAGGCAAGCAAGGGAATCATGCCGTCCGGCGACATTGTGCTCATGGAACAGTTTCGTGCCATCGCCGAGTTGCGTGGCGACGTCGCCTGGATCGTGGACTGTGCATCGGGAACGCTGTCGTACATCAGCCCGTCCGTGCGTGACATGCTGGGATATGCACCCAGAGATTTCATCAGGCAGCTTTCCACCCACGAAGCGGCGTCGCCGCTGGCCGCCTTGTGCACGGGATTGCCAGAGCGCCTGGCCCGTTTTGCGGCAGGCGATCAGAGCCGGCGCGCGCTGTTGCGCCACTTTGAGCAGGTGCGTCCGGATGGCAGCACGGTCCCGCTCGACGTGCGCTCGACTTTATTGACGGATGCCAACGGCAAGCCAAGCGCCCTGGTCGGCGTGCTGATCGATACCAGCGCCGAGCGGGAACGTGCAGAACAGCAGCGCCGTTTCGCCAGCATGCTGAACCATGAATTCCGTACGCCCTTGTCGACCATCGACGGCGCCATCCAGCGCCTCGAAGCGACCGGAACCCAGGCTGACGAGCCGACCCGCCAGCGCTACCGCAAGATCCAGGCGGCCGTGGATCGCCTGATCGGCATGCTCGACGAGTACCTGTCGCCCGACCGCATGGACGAGATCGGCGGTACGCGCCCGCCCGACACGGTTGTGCCGGAGTTGCTGCTGCGCGAAGCGGCCGCCCGGATCATCGCCGCGGGCGGCAGTGCGCAGGTCGAGTGCAGCGGCTTGCCGCCCTCGATCCGGGCTCAGCCAAACGGCCTGCGCCTGGCTTTGAAAGTGCTGGTGGATAACGCGTTGCAATATTCGCCGCCCGGGCAGCCGGTCATCCTGGCCGGTCACGGTACGGCGGACGGCATCGAACTGTCGGTGCGCGATCACGGCGAGGGCGTGCCCGACGCGCAGACCGGCGCGATTTTCGGCAAGGCATTTCGTGGAAGCAACGCCGTGGGCAAGGGTTCCGGTTTGGGGCTGTATATGGCGCGTTCCGTGATCGAAGTACATGGGGGCAGCATCGGTGTTCAAAATGTGGCACCATCAGGCGCCTTGTTCAAAATCTGGCTGCCCGTACAACGCGCCGCGGGGAAAACAGTTGCGCCAGAAGGGTGCAGCAGTGATAATTCCGCTAATCAACAGACAATGGAAGGCACCGCGCGCAAGTAAGGAAACGATGCACGGGGTAATGAAATGAATAAAATGGCCAACCCATGACGCAGATATTGATTGTTGAGGACAACGGCGACTATGCCGGCGATATGGCGGAGTTCCTGACCGAGCTCAACCATGAAGTGATGGTCGCGACCACCGCCGCCGAGATGTGGGCCGCCCTGACCAAGGTCCCGACCGCCGTGGTCGTGCTCGATCTCGGCCTGCCCGATGAAGATGGTTTCAATGTCATTCCACGCATGCGCCAGCTGTATCCGGAAATCGGTTTGCTGGTGCTGACCGGCCGCGTCGCCTTCGACAACCGCATTCTTGGTCTGCGCCTGGGCGCGGACCATTACCTGACCAAGCCGATCAAGTTTCCGGAACTGGCCGCCCATATCGAGGCGCTGGACCGGCGCGTGCGTCCGCCCGAGCCGGCGGCTCAGCTGCCGAGCAAGTGGACCTTGCGCGTCAGTGCGCGCCAGCTCGAACTGATGGGGGCGGTGATCGACCTGACCGAAAAAGAGTGCAATTTCCTGCACCTGCTCACGCTCAACACGCGTCCCGTGCCGCGCCAGGTGATCGTGGCCGGCATGGGCGGCGACGATCCCGACGCCAGCCGCCGGGTCGACATGCTGGTTTATCGCCTCCGCAAGAAAGCCCGTTCAGGCCTCGGGCAGGATTTGCCTCTGCGCAGCGCCTACGGCGAAGGCTACAGCCTGTCCGCCGGTTTCACGCTCGCGTAACCGGTTACATCGCTCACGGAACGGGCGAAAACAGGCTTCCCGTATTCTTGCTGGAAAAAAGCGTATATGAAGATTCCTACCGAACTGCTGTTCGAGATGAATGGGAACTCTGGAGCTCGGCATGTCTCCTCATAAAATGGGGACATAGCCACCCCTGATAACCATGAGCCTGTTTTTAATCAGGGACAGAGTCATGATAATTCAGTAAAATGCCGCGGTCCGTCCCTTTTTCATACCGCCATGGCCCGCCTTCCCCGTCTCGTTCTCCCCAACCAGCCGCACCACATCATCCAGCACGGCAACGACCGCCAGCTGATTTTTCGCGAAAGCGAGGATTACCAGCGCTTTCTGGGATGGCTGAAGGAAAGCGCCAGGGAATTCAAGGTCGCCATCCACGCCTACGTGCTGATGCCCAACCACCTGCACCTGCTTGCTTCTCCATCGACGGTGGAAGGCCTGGCGCAAACCATGCAGCGGGTCGGCCGCTATTACGTTCCCTGGTTCAACGCCAAGTACGGCCGCAGCGGCAGCCTGTTCCAGGGGCGCTTCAAGACCTCGCTGATCGATGCCGCCGCCTATTTCCTGCTCTGCAGCCGCTATATAGAACACAACCCGGTGCGCAGCGAGCTGGTGTCCGATCCCGTGAATTACCCCTGGTCGAGCTACGCCCACCACGCCGGCGCCCAGCCCGACAGCGTCATTACCGACCATGCGCTCTACTGGGCACTGGGTAACACCCCCTTCCAGCGCGAAGCGGCTTACATCGAACTGAGCCGGCCGGCCCTCACGCGCGAGCAGCTGGACCAGATCAACGCCGCCGTGCTCAAGGGTTGGCCGCTCGGTTCCGATGCCTTTAAGACAGAATTGCAACACCGTGCCAAGCGCCAGGTACTGCCGGCCAAGCGGGGAAGACCGTTCAAGATCAAGGCTCCCGCCTCCTGAAAACGCCCGATGGGCGTTTTTTTTCGCTTGCCAGAAACGCCAAAATCCTTGTTCCAGCTAAGCGGAACGCATAAACGCTAAAAGCGTACGACTGTGTCCCTATTTAATTTTCGGAGCGACGCCAGCGCAATTAATTCGACTCTGACCCTAATTAATCCTATTGCCGTTTCTGCTGCATTGCACTAATCTTGGTCTTCGACTTTCAAAAGCTGTGGAGAATGCGCATGATTGCCCAAGGTTTGTACGATCCGTCCAATGAACACGATGCCTGCGGCGTCGGTTTCATCGCCCACATCAAGGGCAACAAGAGCCACTCCATCATCGAGCAGGGCTTGTTGATCCTGAAGAACCTCGATCACCGGGGCGCCGTCGGCGCCGACAAGCTGATGGGCGACGGCGCCGGCATCCTGATCCAGATCCCGGACCAGTATTTCCGCGACGAGATGGCGAAACAGGGCGTGGAACTGCCACCGCCGGGCGAATACGGCGTCGGCATGGTGTTCCTGCCAAAAGAAAACGCATCCCGCATTGCTTGCGAGCAAGAAATTGAACGCGCCGTGCGCATCGAAGGCCAGGTCGTGCTCGGCTGGCGCAATGTGCCGCTCGACGACACCATGCCGATGTCGCCTACCGTGCGCGGCAAGGAACCCGTGATCCGCCAGATTTTCATCGGCCGCGGCCCGGACATCATGGTCACCGACGCGCTCGAGCGCAAACTCTACGTGATCCGCAAGTCGTCCGGCCACGCGATCCAGGCGCTCAAACTGCTCCACGGCAAAGAATTCTTCGTGCCATCGATGTCGGCGCGCACCATCGTCTACAAGGGCTTGCTGCTGGCCGACCAGGTCGGTGTCTATTACAAGGACTTGCAAGACCCGCGCTGCATCTCGGCACTGGCGCTGGTGCACCAGCGTTTCTCGACCAACACGTTCCCGGAATGGCCGCTGGCCCACCCGTACCGCCTGATCGCCCACAACGGCGAGATCAACACCGTCAAAGGCAACTTCAACTGGATGCGCGCGCGCGAAGGCGTGATGAAGTCGGCCGTGCTGGGCGAAGACCTGCAAAAGCTGTTCCCGCTGATCTATGAAGGCCAGTCCGACACCGCCTGCTTCGACAACGCCCTCGAACTGCTGATCATGGCCGGCTACCCGATCGCCCAGGCCATGATGATGATGATCCCGGAAGCCTGGGAAAATCACACCATGATGGACGACAACCGCCGCGCCTTCTACGAATACCACGCCGCGATGATGGAACCGTGGGACGGCCCGGCCGCCATGGCCTTCACCGACGGGCGCCACATCGGCGGCACCCTGGACAGGAACGGATTGCGGCCTGCCCGGTATATCGTCACCGACGACGACCTGGTCGTGATGGCGTCCGAATCGGGCGTGCTGCCGATTCCGGAATCGAAAATCATCCAGAAATGGCGCCTGCAGCCGGGCAAGATGTTCCTGATCGACCTGGAAGCGGGCCGCATCATCGACGACAAGGAATTGAAAGACACCTATGCCAACGCCAAGCCCTACAAGGCATGGATCAACTCGGTGCGCATCAAGCTCAACGAGATCAAGCTCAAGGAAAGCCAGCTCGGCCACAACCGCGCCAAGGATGGCGCCCACCCTGGCGCAGCGGCCCAGGGCGAAAAAGCCCCGGCCTCCGTGCTCGACCGCCAGCAAGCCTTCGGCTACACCCAGGAAGACCTGAAGTTCCTGATGGCGCCAATGGCCGTGCTCGGCGAAGAAGCCACCGGTTCGATGGGCAACGATTCGCCGCTGGCGGTCATGTCCAACAAGCTCAAGCCTCTGTACAACTATTTCAAGCAACTGTTCGCGCAAGTGACCAATCCGCCGATCGACCCGATCCGCGAAGCCATGGTCATGTCGCTGGTGTCGTTTATCGGACCGAAGCCGAACTTGCTCGATACCAACAACGTCAATCCGCCGATGCGCCTCGAAGTGTCGCAGCCGGTGCTCGGTTTCGACGACATGGCGCGCCTGCGCAACATCAGCGCCCACACCGGCGGCAAGTTCAAGTCGTATGAGCTGAACATTTGCTACCCGGTCGCCTGGGGCAAGGAAGGCATCGAAGCCTCGCTCGCCTCGCTGTGCGCCGAAGCCGTGGATGCGGTCAAGTCCGGCCACAACATCCTGATCGTGTCCGACCGCGCCGTCTCGGCCGAACAGGTCGCCATTCCGGCCCTGCTGGCCACCTCCACCGTGCACCAGCACCTGGTCGGACGCGGCCTGCGCGCCTCCACCGGCCTGGTCGTGGAAACCGGCTCGGCCCGCGAAACCCACCACTTCGCCCTGCTGGCCGGCTACGGCGCCGAAGCCGTGCACCCCTACCTGGCCATGGAAACCCTGGTCGAACTGGCCCAGGGCATGAGCGGCGAGATGTCCGGCGACACCGCCATCTATAACTACACCAAGGCCGTCGGCAAGGGCTTGATGAAGGTGATGTCCAAGATGGGCATCTCGACCTACATGTCGTACTGCGGCGCGCAAATCTTCGAAGTCATCGGCCTCAATAAATCGCTGGTCGACAAATACTTCAAGGGCACGTCCTCGAACGTCGAAGGCATCGGCGTGTTCGAGGTGGCCGAGGAAGCCCTGCGCCTGCACACCCTGGCCTTCGGCAACGACCCGCTCTTGCTCGACGCGCTAGACGCCGGCGGCGAATACGCCTTCCGCGTACGTGGCGAAGAACACATGTGGACGCCGGACGCGATCGCCAAGCTGCAGCACTCCACCCGTAGCAACAATTTCTCGAGCTACAAGGAATACGCGCAAATCATCAATGACCAGAGCCGTCGTCATTTGACACTGCGCGGCCTGTTCGAGTTCAAACTCGATCCGACCAAGGCCATTGCGCTCGACGAAGTCGAACCGGCCAAGGAAATCGTCAAGCGCTTCGCCACCGGCGCCATGTCGATGGGCTCGATCAGCACCGAAGCCCACGCCACCCTGGCCATCGCCCTGAACCGCATCGGCGGCAAGTCGAACACGGGCGAAGGCGGCGAAGATCCGTTCCGCTACACCAAGGAATTGAAAGGCATCAAGATCAAGCAGGGCGAAACGATGGCCTCCGTCATCGGCGAACAGAACGTGGTGGTCGATATTCCTTTGCAGGAAGGCGATTCCCTGCGTTCGCGCATCAAGCAGGTCGCTTCGGGCCGCTTCGGCGTCACCGCCGAGTACCTGAACTCGGCCGACCAGATCCAGATCAAGATGGCGCAGGGCGCCAAACCTGGCGAAGGCGGCCAGCTGCCGGGCCACAAGGTGACCGAATACATCGCCAGCCTGCGCTTTTCGGTGCCGGGCGTGGGCCTCATTTCGCCACCGCCGCACCACGATATTTACTCGATCGAAGATCTGGCGCAGCTGATTCACGACCTCAAGAACGCCAACCCGCGCGCCTCGATCTCGGTCAAGCTGGTCTCGGAAGTGGGCATCGGCACGGTTGCCGCCGGTGTCACCAAGGCCAAGGCCGACCACGTGGTGGTCGCTGGCCATGACGGCGGCACGGGCGCATCGCCATTGTCGTCGGTCAAGCACGCCGGCACGCCGTGGGAACTGGGCCTGGCCGAAACCCAGCAGACGCTGGTGCTCAATGGCTTGCGCAGCCGTATCCGCGTGCAGGCCGACGGCCAGATGAAAACCGGACGCGATGTGGTCATCGCCGCCATGCTCGGCGCCGACGAGATCGGTTTCGCCACGGCGCCGCTGGTGGTCGAAGGTTGCATCATGATGCGCAAATGCCACCTGAACACCTGCCCGGTCGGCGTTGCCACGCAAGATCCTATTCTGCGCGCCAAGTTCTCGGGCAAACCTGAGTACGTGGTCAACTATTTCTTCTTCGTCGCCGAAGAAGCGCGCCAGCTGATGGCCCAGCTCGGCATTCGCAGCTACGACGAACTGATCGGCCGGGTCGACCTGCTCGACAAATCGAAAGCCATCAGCCACTGGAAAGCCCGCGGCCTGGATTTCTCCAACATTTTCTACCAGCCGGTGGTGCCGGTGGGCGGCGCCGTGCGCCAGGTCGAAGAGCAGGATCACGGCCTGGAAAAAGCCCTGGACCACAAGCTCATCGCCCAGGCCAAGGCCGCGCTGGAAAAAGGCGAACGCGTTTCCTTTATCTCGCCGGTGCGCAACGTCAACCGCACCGTCGGCACCATGCTGTCGGGCGAAGTGGCCAAGCGCTACGGCCACGCCGGTTTGCCGGACGACACCATCCACATCCAGTTGCAAGGCACGGCCGGCCAGTCCGCCGCCGCCTTCCTGGCCGCCGGCATCACCCTGGATCTGGTGGGTGAGGGCAACGATTACGTCGGCAAGGGCTTGTCGGGCGGACGCATCATTGTGCGTCCCAACACCGAGTTCCGCGGCTGGGCGGTCGACAACATCATCGTCGGCAACACGGTGCTGTACGGCGCGATTGCCGGCGAAGCCTTCTTTAATGGGGTGGCGGGCGAACGCTTTGCCGTGCGCAACTCCGGCGCCACCGCGATTGTCGAAGGCTGCGGCGACCACGGTTGCGAATACATGACCGGTGGCACGGTCGTGGTGCTGGGCGCGACGGGCCGCAACTTTGCGGCGGGCATGTCGGGCGGCGTGGCCTATGTCTACGATCCGCTGGGCGACTTCGAGAAGAAATGCAACACCGCCATGGTCAACCTGGAGCGCGTGCTCAGCACCAAGGAACAGACCGACCGCGCCGGCTGGCACAGCCAGAGCCGCGCCAGCGACCGCGAGTCGGATGAAGCCATTCTCAAGCGCCTGATCGAACGCCACTTCAAGCACACGGGCTCGACCCGCGCGCGCAACCTGCTGGACGACTGGGCGACCGGACGCGCCAAGTTCGTCAAAGTGTTCCCGACCGAATACAAACGGGCGCTGGAAGAACTGCACAACAGCAGCATGGAAGAAGCGAACGACAAGATCGATGCGGTCGCCAGGATTGCGGCATAAGAGCGTCGCTTAAGACGGCCCGCGCGGGCACCCGCTGCCCGCGCCCTACTGAATACAAGGAAAAACATCGTGGGTAAAATTACCGGCTTCATGGAATTCAAGCGTCAGGACGAGGGGTATCTCGAGCCGGGCGCGCGCGTCAAGAACTACAAGGAATTCGTGCTGCACCTGAGCGATCCGCAAGCGAAGGTGCAGGCGGCGCGCTGCATGGATTGCGGCATCCCGTTCTGCAACAGCGGCTGTCCCGTGAATAACATCATCCCGGACTGGAACGATCTCGTTTTTCACGGCAACTACCGCGCCGCGCTGGAAAACCTGCACTCGACCAATAACTTCCCCGAGTTCACCGGCCGCGTCTGTCCCGCGCCGTGCGAGTCGGCCTGTACCCTGGGCATCATCAGCGATCCGGTCGGCATCAAGTCGATCGAACACAAGATCATCGATACCGGCTGGGAACACGGCTGGGTGGTGCCGCAGCCGCCGGATAAGCTGAGCGGCAAGAAAGTGGCGATCATCGGTTCCGGTCCGGCCGGCCTGGCGGCGGCGCAGCAACTGGCGCGCGTCGGCCACGCCGTCACCGTGTTCGAGAAGAGCGACCGCATCGGCGGCCTGCTGCGCTACGGCATTCCCGACTTCAAGATGGAAAAGACCCACATCGACCTGCGCGTCAAGCAGATGGAAGCCGAAGGCGTGACTTTCCGCACCAGCGTGCTGGTCGGCAAGGATTTCCCGGCCACGGTGAACAACTGGGCCAAGGAAACGATTTTCCCGGAAGACCTGGCAAAAGACTTCGACGCCATCGTCATGGCCGGCGGCGCCGAGCAGCCGCGCGACTTGCCGGTACCGGGGCGCGAGCTCAAGGGCGTGCACTTCGCGATGGACTTCTTGCCGCTGCAAAACAAGGTCAACGCCGGCGACAAGCTCAAGGACCAGATCAAGGCGACCGGCAAGAACGTGGTCGTGATCGGCGGCGGCGATACGGGGTCCGACTGTGTCGGCACCTCGAATCGTCACGGCGCGCTGTCGGTGGCCCAGTTCGAATTGATGCCCCAGCCGCCGGAGCAGGAAAACAAGCCGCTGGTCTGGCCGTACTGGCCGACCAAGCTGCGCACCTCGTCCTCGCATGAAGAAGGGTGCGAGCGCGACTGGGCGGTGGCCACCAAGCGCTTTGAAGGCAAGGGCGGCAAGGTCGACAAGCTGATCGCCTGCCGCGTCGAGTGGAAAGACGGCAAGATGATCGAAGTGCCGAATTCCGAATTCGAGATGAAGGCCGACCTGGTGCTGCTGGCCATGGGCTTTGTCTCGCCGGTGCAACAGGTGCTCGATGCCTTCGGCGTTGAAAAAGATGCGCGCGGCAACGCCAAGGCCACCACCGATGGCGACGGCTGCTATGCCACCTCGGTGCCGAAGGTGTTCGTGGCCGGCGACATGCGGCGCGGCCAGTCCCTGGTGGTGTGGGCGATCCGCGAAGGCCGCCAGTGCGCGCGCGCCGTCGACGAATTCCTGATGGGCGAATCGGTCCTGCCGCGCTAGCCGCTTGCCACTACCCCGTCGTTCCTGCCACTGGCAGAAACGACGGCTCGTCAGCGAGTGGTAAATGTGTCTCTTTTTTGACCGATTTCGCTGCCCTTATATGCATGAAGTAATGTAAAGTTACATAAACGCATTGTTGAATAGTGGAAATAAGTACGCCTTCGTACCAATCCCCTCATCCCTGCTATCCCAACAAAAACAAGCACTTACGCACGGAAATATCTGACCCGCCGTTCAGTAGTGTTGTATTCTCACCTCGCGCACCCATGATCGATCGGGGGGCCGCCAGCAGAGATTGCCCTTTCTGCACTACAATACGGCATTCCCAAATATGAACAGCGCCGTGCCTAATCTTGTCGAAATCCGCGATCTACATTTTTCTTACGGTGACCGTTCGATCTTGTCGAACCTCCGGATGGACTTCCCACGCGGAAAGGTCGTGGCCGTCATGGGCGGCTCCGGCTGCGGCAAGACCACGGTGCTGCGCCTGATCGGCGGCCAGATCCGCCCGCAAAAGGGCACGGTCACTGTTGCCGGCGAAACCGTCCACCAGCTCGATACCGACGGCCTGTACCGCCTGCGCCGCAAGATGGGCATGCTGTTCCAGTTCGGCGCACTGTTTACCGACCTGAGCGTGTTCGAAAACGTCGCCTTTCCGTTGCGCGAACACACCGACCTGCCCGAGGAACTGATCCGCGACCTGGTGCTCATGAAGCTCAACGCGGTCGGCCTGCGCAATGCCGCCAAGCTCAAGCCGGCCGAGATTTCCGGCGGCATGGCGCGCCGCGTGGCGGTCGCCCGCGCCGTCGCGCTCGACCCGGAACTGATCATGTACGACGAACCCTTCGCCGGCCTCGACCCGATCTCGATGGGCGTCACCGCCAACCTGATCCGCAGGCTCAACGATGCGCTCGGCTCCACCTCGATCCTGGTGTCGCACGATGTGCACGAATGCTTTGCGATCGCCGATTATGTGTACTTCATGTCCGCCGGGAAGATTGTTGCCCAGGGCACGCCGTCCGACATGCGCGTTTCCGAAGACCCTTATGTCAAGCAATTCGTCAACGCCGCGCCGGATGGCCCGGTGCCTTTCCATTACCCGGGCAAGTCGCTGGCCGAGGACCTCGGCCTGGGGGAACGCAAGTGATCGCTAACATGCTCGCTTCCATCGGCCGTGCCGTGCGCGAAAATATCGCCAGCGTCGGTTTCGCGACGCGCTCGTTTTTCACCCTGCTCGGCGTGACCCCCGGCGCACTGCGCCGTCCCGGCCTGATTTCCGAACAGATCCATTTCATCGGCAACTATTCGCTGGTGATCATCATCGTCTCCGGCTTGTTCGTCGGCATGGTGCTCGGCTTGCAGGGTTACATCACGCTGACCCCTTACGGCGCCGAACAGAAGCTCGGCCAGGTGGTCGCGCTGGCGCTGGTGCGCGAACTGGGGCCGGTCGTCACCGCCCTGCTGTTCGCCGGCCGCGCCGGCACCTCGCTGACCGCGCAAATCGGCCTGATGAAAGCCGGCGAGCAGCTCTCGGCCATGGAAATGATGGCGATCAACCCGATCCAGCGCGTGCTCGCTCCCCGTTTCTGGGCCGGCGTCATTGCGATGCCGATCCTCGGCACCATCTTCAGCGCCGTCGGCGTGGTGGGCGGTTATCTGGTCGGCGTGCAGCTGATCGGCGTCGATGAAGGCGCCTTCTGGTCGCAGATGCAAGCGAACGTGGATGTGCAGCACGACGTCGTCAACGGCATCATCAAGAGCTTCGTGTTCGGCATCGCCGTCACCTTCACCGCGCTGTTCCAGGGCTACCATGCCCAGCCGACGCCGGAAGACGTGTCGCGCGCCACCACCCGTACCGTCGTGATCGCGTCGCTGACCGTCTGGGGTCTGGACTTCGTGATGACCGCGATAATGTTTAACTAAATACATGAAACTGGCGCAACGCAGCCGCATAACAAGAGTTAGGAAATCACATGCAACGTAAATCCATCGACGTCTGGGTCGGCCTGTTTGTTCTGCTGGGTCTGGCAGCGCTGCTGTTTCTGGCCCTCAAGGCCGGAAATATGAGCACATTGTCCTTCGGTAAGACCTACCTGGTCACGGGCAAGTTCGACAATATCGGCGGCCTCAAGCCGCAGGCACCGGTGAAAAGCGCCGGCGTGGTGGTGGGGCGCGTGGGCGATATCAAGTTTGATGACAAGACTTATCAGGCGCTGGTAACCTTGGAACTTGAAACGGGCTATAACTTTCCTAAAGATAGCTCTTTGAAAATCCTGACGGCCGGCCTGCTCGGTGAACAGTACATCGGTATTCAAGCTGGTAACGACGATGCCAACAAGCTGGTCAATGGTGACCGGATTAACACGACCCAATCTGCCACCGTGCTGGAAGACCTGATCAATCAGTTCATCTACAGCAAGGCGGCCGACGGAAAGGAATAGAGCAATGACATTACCGAAGCCGAACCGCGCCCTGAACTGGCGCGTCAGCGCTGCCGCTCTGGTGGCCATTGCCACCCTGAGCGGTTGCGCCACCAACAATCCGCGCGACCCGCTCGAGCCGTTCAATCGCACGGTGTTCAAGTTCAATGACGCGATCGACCAGGCTGCGCTGAAACCGGTCGCCACCGCCTACAAGAAGGTCGTGCCGGGCTTCATGCAGACTGGCGTGAACAATTTCTTCGGCAACCTGTCCGACGTCTGGACTGGTGCGAATAACTTGATGCAAGGCAAGGGCGAACAAGGCATGTCCGACTGGACCCGCGTTGCCCTCAACTCGACCTTCGGCATCGGCGGCCTGTTCGACATCGCTTCCGAAGCGGGCTTGAAAAAGCACAATGAAGATTTCGGCCAGACCCTCGGCTACTGGGGTGTGCCGAGCGGCCCGTACCTGATGCTGCCGCTGCTGGGCCCATCCACCGTGCGCGACACCAGCGGCTTGCCGGTCGACATGGCCGCCAACGGCTGGTCTTACGTCGATCCGGCCTCGACCCGCAACATCGGCACCGCGCTGCGCGTGATCGATGGGCGCGCCAGCATCCTGGATGCCTCGAACCTGATGGAAGAAGCCGCACTCGACCGCTACGAATTCATCCGCGACGGCTTCCTGCAGCGCCGCCAGGGCCAGGTGTTCGATGGCGAATCCTCGCGCAAGGCCCTGAAAGCGTCCAGGGACGAGCCGGCCGACGCGAAGAGCATCCGCGCCGCCTATGCCGACGACGACGCGCCGGCTACCGACGCGCCTGTCGCCCCGGCTGTGTCATCCGAAACGCCCTCGAAGTAGTTAACCGCTAAACTGGACCGTCATCGGACGGTTCAGCCGGTCTGAACACAACCTTATCGAAAAGAGCTTATGAAACTGATCAAACAACTTATCGCCCTCGCGACCGTGGCCATTGCCACCAGCGCCACCGCTGCCGCTCCCGCCGAAGCGCCGGACGCGCTCGTCAAACGCATCAGCGCCGACGTGATCGATACCGCCAAAGCCGACAAGGATATCCAGGCCGGCAACCAGAAAAAGGTCATGGACTTGGTCGAAAGCAAGATCTTGCCGCACGTCGACTTCCAGCGCATGACCCAGCTGGCCGTCGGCCGTGCCTGGCGCGATGCCACCCCGGAACAGCAAAAGCAACTCTCGAACGAGTTCCGCACCCTGCTGATCTTTACGTACTCGGGCGCGCTGTCGCAGATCAAGAATGAAACCGTCGAGTTCAAGCCGCTGCGCGCCGCGCCGGAAGACAAGGAAGTCGAAGTGCGTTCGCAAGTGAATGTCGCGCGCGGCGAGCCGGTCACCCTGAACTATCGCCTGGCCCAGTCCCCGACCGGCTGGAAGATTTTCGACATCAACGTGCTGGGCGCGTGGCTGGTGGAAACCTACAAGGGCTCCTTCGCATCGGAAATCAACAAGTCCGGCATCGATGGCCTGATCAAGACCCTGGCCGAGCGCAACAAGAAGCTGGCCGCCAAGCCGCTGGCCAAGCCAATCAAATAACATGGTTCAAACCAACAAGCTCGAGAACATCGATACCCTGACCGTGCACAATGCCAAGGCGGCACTGGTCCAGGGTTTCGATGCGATCAAGGCGGGCCAGACCGTGTTCGATTTCGGCTCCGTCAAGGTCGCCGATTCGTCCGCGGTCGCGGTCCTGCTCGCATGGCAGCGCGCCGCGCGCGCCGCCGGCGTGGTGCTGTCCTATGTCAATCTTCCGGTCAGCCTGAAAAGCCTGGCCGCGCTATACGGCGTCGATGCCTTCCTGGTGGACACTCCCGCCAACCTGCACCACCATTGATCCTGCCTTCGGGGAGGCGCATCCGCCTCCCCACTCCCCCTGCCTGTAACTCCGGGCAACTCTGTTTCCTCCGATTTCCCCTATAATTGACGGCTCACCCCGCAATGTCCGTGCATGCTGTATAGACATTTGCTCACTCAAAAAGACGCATGACAGCGATTCAAATTACCAACGTCGAGAAAAGCTACAAGGCCCTCAAAGCCTTGGGTGGCGTCTCCCTGACGATTGAAGAAGGCGAGTTCTTCGGCCTGCTCGGGCCGAACGGGGCCGGCAAGACCACCCTGATCTCCACCATCGCCGGCCTGATCCGCCCCGATGCGGGCACGGTCGCCATTCACGGCCACGATGTCGTCACCGACTTCCGCCAAGCGCGCAGGAAGCTCGGCGTGGTGCCGCAGGAACTGGTGTTCGATCCCTTTTTCACGGTACGCGAAACCTTGCGCCTGCAGTCGGGCTACTTCGGCCTGAAAAACAACGACAAGTGGATCGATGAGGTCATGGGTAATCTGGACCTGACCAACAAGGCCGATGTGAACATGCGCGCGCTCTCGGGCGGCATGAAGCGGCGCGTGCTGGTGGCCCAGGCCCTGGTCCACAAGCCGCCCGTGATCGTGCTCGACGAGCCGACCGCCGGTGTCGACGTCGAACTGCGCCAGACGCTCTGGAAGTTCATCTCGCGTTTGAACCGCGAAGGCCACACCGTGGTCCTGACCACCCACTACCTCGAAGAAGCGCAAGCCATGTGCCAGCGCGTGGCCATGCTCAAGGGCGGCAAGGTGGTCGCGCTCGACACCATGTCGGCCCTGATCCGGCGCATCTCCGGCTCGCAGCTGATCGTGCACCTGGCCAGCGGCAGCCTGCCGGAGAGCCTGCGCCACCTGGTGTCGCACGACGAACGCGATGCCGTCAATGGCAATGGCAATGGCGGCGGCATGAAATACAGCCTGCGCGTGAACGACTACGCCGAGGTCGAACAGATCCTGGCGCGCCTGCGCGAGTCCGGCGCCGTCATCGATGAAATGCAGCTGCAGCAGGCCGACCTGGAAGATATCTTCCTGCAGATTATGGACAAGGGCGCGCTATGAACATGTTCTCGGTGGGCTTCCAGACCCTGCTCTACAAGGAAATGCTGCGCTTCTGGAAGGTCGCCACGCAAACCGTGGCCGCGCCGGTCCTCACCGCCATGCTGTACCTGCTGATCTTCGGCCACGTGCTCGAAGGGCACGTCAACGTGCGCGGCGTGAACTACACCGCCTTCCTCATTCCCGGCCTGGTGATGATGAGCGTGCTGCAGAATTCCTTCGCCAATTCCTCGTCTTCGCTGATCCAGTCCAAGATCACCGGCAACCTGGTGTTCATTTTGCTGCCGCCGCTGTCGCACTGGGAGATTCTGTCGGCCTACGTGCTCGCTTCCGTGGCGCGCGGCCTGGTGGTCGGCAGCGGCGTGTTCATCGCCACCGTGTGGTTCGCCAAGCTCTCGTTCGCCGCGCCCCTGTGGATCCTGGCGTTCGCGCTGCTCGGCGCCGCCATTCTCGGCACCATGGGCGTCATCGCCGGCATCTGGGCCGAAAAATTCGACCAGCTGGCCGCCTTCCAGAACTTCCTGATCATGCCCGCCACGTTCCTCTCCGGCGTGTTCTACTCGATTCACTCGCTGCCGCCATTCTGGCTCACCGTGTCGCACTTCAATCCCTTTTTCTACATGATCGACGGCTTCCGTCACGGCTTCTTCGGCCAGTCCGACGTCTCGCCGTGGACCAGTCTCGCGATCGTGTCGGCCTTTTTCGCGGTACTCGCGGGTATCGCCATCAACCTGCTCAAGCGCGGCTACAACCTGCGCCACTAATCAGAGGAATTTATCGTGGCTACCACACCAGAACTCATCCACGGCTACATCAGCGCCGGTCTCGAATGCACCCACCTCGAAGTGGAGGGCGACGGCCAGCACTTCACCGCCGTCATCGTCTCGCCGGCGTTTGCCGGCAAGCGCCCGATCCAGCGCCACCAGATCGTCTACGCGGCGCTGGGCGACCGCATGCGCGAAGAAATCCACGCGCTGTCGATGAAGACGCTCACGCCAGAAGAATACCAAGGATAAAAGGATAAATAAGCATGGACAAGCTCCAAGTGGTCGGAGGCAAGCGCCTCGAAGGGGAAATCGTCATTTCGGGCGCCAAGAACGCGGCCCTGCCGATCCTGTGCGCCGGTTTGCTCACCTCGGGCGACCTTGAACTGTCGAACGTGCCGCGCCTGCACGACGTCAAGACCATCCTCAAGCTGCTGGCCCAGACCGGCCTGGCGGTGTCGCAGGACGACGAGCGCGTCACCCTCAACGGCAGCGCCATCACCACGCTGGAAGCGCCCTATGAGCTGGTCAAGACCATGCGCGCCTCGATCCTGGTGCTCGGCCCCCTGCTGGCGCGCTTCGGCGAAGCCAAGGTCTCGCTGCCGGGCGGCTGCGCCATCGGTTCGCGTCCGGTCGACCAGCACATCAAGGGCTTGCGCGCGCTCGGCGCCGAGATCACCATCGAAGGCGGCTACATCTACGCCAAGTGCAAAAAGCTCAAGGGCGCGCGCATCCGCACCGACATGATCACCGTCACCGGCACCGAGAACCTGCTGATGGCGGCGACCCTGGCCGAAGGCGAAACGGTCCTGGAAAACGCCGCGCGCGAGCCCGAAGTGACGGATCTCGCCAACCTGCTGGTCGCCATGGGCGCGAAGATCGAGGGCATCGGCACCGACCGCCTGGTGATCCAGGGCGTGGCCGAACTGCACGGCGCCAGGCACGCGGTCATTTCCGACCGTATCGAAGCGGCCACGTTCCTGTGCGCGGTGGCGGCCACCGGCGGCGATATCCTGCTCAAGAATACCCGCACCGACTACTTCGACGTGGCGCTCGACAAGCTGCGCGAGATCGGTCTTGTGATGACCATGGGTCCCGCTTCGATCCGCGCGCAGATGGGCGGGCGTCCCAAGCCGGTGTCGTTCCGCACCACCGAATACCCGGGCTTCCCGACCGACATGCAGGCCCAGTTCATGGCCGTGAACACCATCGCCTCGGGCGCGAGCCGCATCACCGAGACGATTTTCGAGAACCGCTTCATGCACGTTCAGGAAATGAACCGCCTCGGCGCCTCGATCCAGACCGAGGGCAACACCGCCCACGTCAAGGGCGTGGACCGGCTGGTGGGCGCACCCGTGATGGCGACCGACCTGCGCGCGTCGGCCTCGCTGGTGATCGCCGCCATGGCCGCGCAAGGCACCACCATCATCGACCGCATCTATCACCTCGACCGCGGCTACGACCGCATGGAAGTGAAGCTGTCGGCGGTGGGCGCCAACATCGTCCGCATCAAGTAAAGAAGCCAGGGAAAATATCGATGAGTACATTCAGTAACCCGGCCAATTCCCTGATCCTGGCGTTGTCGAAAGGCCGCATCTTCGACGACACCATGCCGCTCCTGGCGGCGGCCGGCATCACCGTCACCGAAAACCCGGAGACCTCGCGCAAGCTGATTTTGGCGACCAACGATCCGCACGTGCGCGTCATCATCGTGCGCGCGTCCGACGTGCCGACCTACGTGCAGTACGGCGCCGCCGATTTCGGCGTGGCCGGCAAGGACGTCCTGCTCGAGCATGGCGGTGAAGGCTTGTACCAGCCGATCGACCTGAACATCGCCAAATGCCGCATGTCGGTGGCTGTGAACGCCGGCTTCGACTACGACAAGGCGGTGCGCCAGGGCGCGCGCCTGCGCGTGGCCACCAAGTTCGTCCAGACCGCGCGCGAGCACTTCGCCGCCAAGGGTGTGCACGTCGACCTGATCAAGCTGTATGGATCGATGGAGCTGGCGCCGCTGGTCGGCCTGTCGGACGCGATTGTCGACGTGGTTTCCACCGGCAGCACCCTGCGCGCCAACAACCTGGTCGAAGTCGAAGAGATCATGGACATCTCCTCGCGCCTGGTCGTCAACCAGGCCGCGCTCAAGCTCAAGCGAGAGCGTTTGCAACCGATTCTCGAGGCGTTCGAACGAGCGTCGCGACTGAACAACCAAGCTTAAACATCACACTATCATGACCATTCAGATCCGCCACCTCGACTCCGCCCAGCCGGACTTCAAACAACGCCTCGAGACCCTGCTGGCCTTCGAAGCGTCCACCGATGAAGCGATTGAAAAATCGGTGGCGGCGATCCTGCATGATGTCAAACACCGGGGCGACGACGCCGTCCTCGAATACACCAACAAATTCGACCGCATTCCGGGGGGCGCCGCCAGCATGGCCGCCTTCGACGTGCCGCAGGCCGAACTGCAGGCCGCGTTGCGCGCCCTGCCGGCAGCCCAGCGCGTGGCGCTGGAAACGGCGGCCGAACGGATTCGCGTATTCCACGAGCACCAGCGGGAAGAACTGCGCGGCTTTACCTACACCGAGCCGGACGGCACGGTGCTGGGCCAGAAAATCACCCCGCTCGACCGGGTCGGCATCTACGTCCCGGGCGGCAAGGCGGCGTATCCGTCGTCGGTGCTGATGAACGCCGTGCCGGCCAAGGTGGCCGGCGTACTTGAGATCATCATGGTGGTGCCCACGCCGGACGGCGTGAAGAACCAGATGGTGCTGGCCGCCGCCGCGATTGCGGGCGTCACGCGCGTGATCACCATCGGCGGCGCCCAGGCAGTGGGCGCGCTGGCCTACGGCACCGCCACCATCGCCCCGGTCGACAAGATCGTCGGCCCGGGTAATGCCTACGTGGCCGCGGCCAAGCGGCGCGTGTTCGGCACCGTCGGCATCGACATGATCGCCGGGCCGTCCGAAATCCTGGTGCTGTGCGACGGCACCACCGACCCGGACTGGGTTGCGATGGACCTGTTTTCGCAGGCCGAGCACGACGAACTGGCGCAGGCGATCATGCTGTGCCCTGACGCGGATTACATCGCCAAGGTCGAAGCGAGCATCCACAAGCTGCTGCCGACCATGCCGCGCGCGGACACCATCCGCACCTCGATGACCGACCGCGGCGCGCTGGTCAAGGTGCGCGACATGCAGGAAGCGTGCGACATCGCCAACGCCATCGCCGCCGAGCACCTGGAGATTTCGGCCGAGGACCCGCAGCAGTGGGCCGACCGCATCCGCCACGCCGGCGCCATGTTCCTCGGGCGCTTTTCGTCCGAGTCGCTGGGCGACTACTGCTGCGGCCCGAACCACGTGCTGCCGACCTCGCGCACCGCGCGTTTTTCGTCGCCACTGGGCGTGTACGACTTCCAGAAGCGCTCGTCCGTCATTTTCGTGAGCGAAGCGGGCGCGCAAACGCTCGGCAAGGTCGCGGCCGAACTGGCCTACGGCGAAGGCTTGCAGGCGCACGCCCGCAGCGCCGAACTGCGCTTGCGACCGGCGGCATGAGCGACTGGCTCAATCAGGTGTTTTGCGAGGATGCGCTGGCCGGACTGGCGCGCATCCCGGACGGTTCCATCGACCTGATTCTGACCGATCCCCCGTATAACCTCGGCAAGGACTACGGCAACGACTCCGACCAGCAAAGCGTGGCCGATTACCTGGCGTGGACCGAGCAATGGATCTCGAAGGCGCTGCCCAAGCTCAAACCCAACGGCAGCCTGTACATCTTTTTGACGTGGCGCTTTTCGCCCGAGATTTTCGTCATGCTCAAGCAGCGCATGACGATGATGAACGAGATTATCTGGGACCGCCGGGTGCCGTCGATGGGCGGCAGCGTGCGAAGTTTCAGTTCGGTGCACGACACGATCGGTTTCTTCGTCAACCGCAAGGATTACTACTTCGACCTGGACGCGGTGCGTATTCCCTACGACGCGGTGACCAAGAAAGCCCGTTCGCGCTCGATTTTTGTCGGCGCCAAGTGGCTCGAAGTGGGGTACAACCCCAAGGATTTGTGGAGCGTGTCGCGCCTGCACAAGGAACACCCGGAGCGCGCCGACCACCCGACCCAGAAGCCCCTGGAAATCATCGAACGCATGGTCAAGGCCTCGTGCCCGCCGGATGGCGTGGTGATGGATTTGTTCATGGGCAGCGGCACCACCGCCATGGCCGCGAAACGGTGCGGGCGCAATTTCGTCGGCTTCGAGCTCAATGCCGCGTACTGCGAGATTATCGCAGCAAGACTGGCGTCGCCGCCGGAGCAGGAAATGGTCAAGAAGCGCAAGCCGGCCAAGAAGGCTGTGCAGGCTGAAAATGCGTAGTAGCGTTATTCCCAATACCACCGACGGTAACTTAAGGAGCAAAGCAGCATGAGTTTCATCGACACGCTGATCGCCAACACGATCCGTCCCGAGGTCCAGGCCGACCATGCCTACGTCGTCCCCGACGCCGACGGCTACATCAAACTCGACGCGATGGAGAACCCATACTCGCTGCCTGCCCACCTGCGCGAGGAACTCGGCCATCGGCTGGCCGCCGCGGTCCTGAACCGCTATCCGCTGCCAAGCAACGCCACGCTCAAACACAAGATCTGCACCCGTCTGGGCGTGCCGGGCGGCTACGACGTCATCCTCGGCAACGGCTCCGATGAACTGATCTCGATCATGGCCACCGCCGTTGCCGGCGGCGCGCGCCGTCCCGTGATCCTGGCGCCCACGCCCGGCTTCGTGATGTTCTCGCGCTCCGCCATGCTGGCCGGCGCCGACTTCGTTGGCGTGCCGCTGCGCGCCGACATGACGCTCGACAAAGCCACCATGCTCGCCAGGATCGCCGAGCACAAGCCGGCCCTGGTGTTCCTGGCCTACCCGAACAACCCGACCGGCAACCTGTTCGACCCGGCCGAGATGGTCGAGATCATCCGCGCCGTCGGCGACACCGGCATCGTCGTCGTCGACGAAGCCTACGGCCCGTTCGCGCGCACCTCCTTCATGGAGCGTTTGCCCGAGTTCGAGAACATGGTCGTCATGCGCACCGTCTCGAAACTGGGCCTGGCCGGCATCCGCCTGGGCTACATGGCGGCCGCGCCCAAGCTGCTGGCGCAGTTCGACAAGGTGCGCCCGCCGTACAACATCAATGTGCTGACCCAGACCGCCGCCGAATTCGCGCTCGATCACCTGGAGGTCCTGAACGACCAGGCCACCCTGTTGATCGCCGCGCGCGAACAGCTGGCGGCCGACCTGGCCGCGCTGCCTGGCGTGACGGTCTTTCCGTCGGCCGCCAACTTCCTGCTGGTGCGCCTGCCCGATGCGGATGCGTCCTGCGCACGCCTCGACGCGGACAAGGTCATGATTAAAAATGTGAGTAAAATGCACGGATTGGGCGGATGCATCCGCGTGACCGTGAGCACACCTGAAGAAAATGCCATTTTCCTGGATGCCATCAAGGCATCGCTGACTTCGCACTAACCGAGCCTCCCATGACCCGCACCGCAGACATTACGCGCAACACCAACGAGACGCAAATCCGCGTCGCGATCAACCTCGATGGCACCGGCCAGCAAAAGCTCAATACGGGCGTGCCTTTCCTCGACCACATGCTCGACCAGATCGCGCGCCACGGCCTGATCGACCTCGATATCGAATGCGTGGGCGACCTGCATATCGACGCCCACCACACGGTGGAAGACACCGGCATCACGCTCGGCATGGCGGTGGCCAAGGCGATCGGCGACAAGAAGGGCATCCGCCGTTACGGCCATGCCTATGTGCCGCTGGACGAAGCGCTCTCGCGCGTGGTGATCGATTTTTCGGGCCGTCCGGGCCTGGAAATGCACGTGCCGTGGAAGCGTTCGATGATCGGCAGTTTCGATGTCGACCTGGCGCATGAGTTTTTCCAGGGGTTTGTGAACCACGCGCTGGTGTCGCTGCATATCGATAACCTGCGCGGCGAGAACGCCCACCATCAGTGCGAAACCGTGTTCAAGGCCTTCGGCCGCGCGCTGCGCATGGCCGCGGAACTCGATGCGCGGTCGGCGGGGACGATTCCGTCGACCAAGGGTAGCCTCTAAGCGTCTTCTGGTAATCATGCAGCCCCCTCTACTCCCGTCGTTCCCGCCGAGGGCAGCCTTGGCGCGGGAACGACGGTAACTCTGAATTGCTATGAATAAAATTGTTGTGGTCGACTACGGCATGGGAAATCTGCGCTCGGTGGCGCAAGCCCTGCGCGCCGTCGCTCCCGAAGCCGAAGTGCTTATTTCCGGCGATGTCGCCGCGATCGATTCGGCCGACCGGATCGTCCTGCCCGGCCAGGGCGCCATGCGCGACTGCATGGCCAGCCTGCGCCAGTCCGGCGTCGAGGAAGCCCTGCTGCGCGCCGCCAAGACCCGTCCCGTGATGGGCGTGTGCGTCGGCGAGCAGATGCTGTTCGACTCGAGCGAGGAAGCCGACACCCCCGGCCTGGGCCTGTTGCCCGGCAAAGTGGTGCGCTTCCAGCTCGATGGCCGCCTGCAGCCGGACGGTTCGCGCTTCAAGGTGCCGCAGATGGGCTGGAACCGCGTCAGACAAGTGCGCCAGCATCCGCTGTGGCAGGGTATCCTCGACGATAGCTACTTCTATTTCGTGCACAGCTACTATGTCCAGCCTGACGATGCCAGCCTCACCGCCGGCGAAACCGATTACGGCGCGCCGTTCTGTTGCGCCGTCGCCCGCGATAATATTTTCGCGACCCAGTTCCACCCGGAGAAAAGCGCCGGCGCGGGGCTGCAGCTGTACAAGAACTTCGTTCACTGGAATCCCTGATTGTCATCCAATCACCCAATCATCCAACCCAACTAAGCGATAAGCGATAACCGATCATGCTGCTCATTCCTGCCATCGACCTCAAAGACGGTCACTGCGTTCGCCTCAAACAGGGCGATATGGAACTTGCCACCGTCTTCTCCGAAGACCCCGCCGAGATGGCGCTGCACTGGCTCAAGCAGGGCGCGCGCCGCCTGCACCTGGTGGACCTGAACGGCGCCTTTGCCGGCAAGCCGAAAAACGAGGCCGCCGTCAAATCCATCCTGCAGGTGGTGCAGGAGTTCGCCGTCGATAACGATATCGACGAGATCCCCGTCCAGCTGGGCGGCGGCATCCGCGATCTCGATACCATCGAGCGCTATCTCGACGACGGCATCACCTACATCATCGTCGGCACCGCCGCCGTTAAAAATCCCGGCTTCCTGCACGACGCCTGCGGCGCCTTCCCGGGCCACATCATCGTCGGCCTGGATGCCAAGGACGGCAAGGTCGCAACAGATGGCTGGAGCAAGATGAGCGGCCACGAAGTGATCGACCTGGCCACCAAATTCGAAGCCTACGGCGTCGAATCGATCATCTACACCGACATCGGCCGCGACGGCATGATGGGCGGTATCAATATCGAGGCGACCGTCAAGCTGGCCCAGGCCGTGCGCATTCCGATCATCGCCTCCGGCGGCCTGCACAACCTGGGCGACGTCGAAGCGCTGTGCGCGGTGCAGGACGAAGGCATCGAGGGCGTGATCTGCGGCCGTTCGATCTACGAAGGCACGATCAACCTGGCCGACGCCCAGAGCCGCGCCGACGAACTCACCGAAGGCGACCTGGCGTAAGCCGGAAGAACACACCATGCTCGCAAAACGCATCATTCCCTGCCTCGACGTGACCGACGGCCGCGTCGTCAAGGGCGTCAATTTCACCGAGCTGCGCGACGCCGGCGACCCGGTCGAAATCGCGCGCCGCTACGATGAGCAGGGCGCCGACGAGATCACTTTCCTCGACATCACGGCGTCCTCCGACGACCGCGACCTGATCCTGCACATCATCGAAGCGGTGGCCTCCACCGTGTTCATCCCGCTCACCGTGGGCGGCGGGGTGCGCAAGGTCGAAGACGTGCGCCGCCTGCTCAACGCCGGCGCCGACAAGGTCAGCATGAACAGCTCGGCCGTGACCAATCCCGAGCTGGTGTTCGAGGCTTCGCAAAAGCACGGCTCGCAGTGCATCGTGGTGGCGATCGACGCCAAGCAGACCGCGCCCGGCAAGTGGGAAGTGTTCACCCATGGCGGGCGGCGCGCCACCGGCCTCGATGCGGTTGCATGGGCGATGAACATGGAGCGCCTGGGCGCCGGCGAAATCCTCCTCACCAGCATGGACCGCGACGGCACCAAGTCCGGTTTCGACCTGGGCCTGACGGCTGCCGTGTCGGGCGCGATCGGCATTCCCGTGATCGCGTCCGGCGGCGTGGGCGGCCTGCAGGACCTGGCCGACGGCATCAGGATCGGCAAGGCCGATGCGGTCCTGGCAGCCAGTATTTTTCACTATGGGCAGCACACGGTCGGCGAAGCCAAGCGCTTCATGGCCGCGCAGGGCATTCCCATGCGTTTGGAGTAGACCGACATGATCATGCCTGCGGTAACAAATAGTGCGGCCAATTTCAGCTGGCTGAAAAAGGTCAAGTGGGACGAGAACGGCCTGGTGCCGGTGATCGCCCAGGAAGCCGGTTCGAACGATGTGCTGATGTTCGCCTGGATGAACCGCGACGCGCTGGCGCGCACGGTGGAACTGGGCGAGGCCGTGTACTGGAGCCGTTCGCGCAAGAAGCTGTGGCACAAGGGCGAAGAGTCGGGCCACATCCAGAAGGTGCTGGAAATCCGCCTCGACTGCGATGAAGACGTCATCCTGCTGAAAATCGAGCAGGTCGGCTCAATCGCCTGTCATACCGGCCGCCATTCCTGCTTCTACCAGAAGTTCGACGGCGACGCCAAAACCGGCGACTGGCAGGTCACCGACCCCGTGCTGCAGGATCCGGAAACGATTTACACCAATCCCAAAAAGAGCACACCATGAGCCAGACCCTCGCCCGCGTGGCGCAAACGATCGAATCGCGCAAGCTGGAAAACGGGGGCGACCCCGCCACGTCCTACGTGTCGCGCCTGTTTTCCAAGGGCGACGATGCGATCCTCAAGAAAATCGGCGAAGAAGCCACCGAGCTGGTGATGGCCGCGAAAGACGCGCGCGTCGATGGCGACGCCTCCAAGGTGCTGTACGAATGCGCCGATCTGTGGTTCCATTCGATGGTGCTGCTGGCCCAGTTCGACCTGAGCCCGCAGCAGGTGCTCGATGAATTGGCGCGCCGCGAAGGCTTGTCCGGCCTGGCCGAAAAAGCCGCCCGCCCGAGCTGAAGCGCGACCAGCGCCACCCCCCCAACGCCAACGGAAACCATCCATGACCGACTGCCTCTTTTGCAAAATCGCCGCCAAGCAAATTCCTTCCAGCATAGTCTATGAAGATGAAGAGTTGCTTGCCTTCAAGGATATCCACCCGGCCGCGCCGGTGCACCTGCTGGTCATTCCCAAGCTGCACGTGGCAACTTTGTCCGAATGCAACGAAACCCATGGCGAGCTGCTCGGCAAGATGCTGGCGCTGGCACCCAAACTGGCCAGGGAGCATGGCTGCGAGGTCACCTACGACGCCGACGGCAAGCCGGCCGGCGGCTACAAGACCCTCATCAACAGCGGTCCGGACGGCGGCCAGGAGGTCTACCACCTGCACCTGCATATGTACGGCGGTGCGCGTCCGTGGCCCGGCCAGCGCTGACAATGCGGCAGGAAACCCCGGCATCGCGTAGAATACCGGCGTAAGCTTTCACGAATTCGGGCGCGCGCGCCTCGCGAGGAGAAAATGATGGGTGGACTGAGTGTTTGGCATTGGCTGATCGTGTTGCTTGTCGTTGTGTTGGTTTTCGGAACCAAGAAACTCGGCAACATGGGTGGCGATATTGGCAAGGCCGTCAAGGGCTTCAAGGATGGCGTGCGCGGCGAGGACGACAAGCCGGTCGCGCCGGGCACGGTAGTGGACAAGACGACCATCGACGCCGAAGCGAAAGAGAAAACGAAGTTCTGATAAGCGTGCGTGCCCGCGCGCGCCCGCTTGCAGACACTTCCAGACGCCATGATCGATCTTGGACTTTCTAAACTCGCCATCATTGGCGTCGTTGCACTCGTAGTCATCGGCCCTGAAAAGCTGCCCAAGGTGGCACGCATGGCGGGGACCCTGTACGGCCGCGCCCAGCGCTACCTGCACGACGTCAAGTCCGAGGTGAGCCGCGAAATCGAGCTCGACGAACTGCGCAACCTGCAAAAGGAAGTGCAGGAAACGGCCCAGTCGATCAAGGACAGCGTCGAAAACACCATCGCCCAGAACATCGACGATGTCGATGCCGCCTGGCGCGACCTGCCTTCGTCGACGACACCAAGCGCGACCATGGGCGACCTGGAGCGCAAGGCGCGCGATTTCCGCCGCAAGAAGCTGGTGCGCAATTCGGCCGTGCCGGGCTGGTACAAGCAGCGTCACGGCGGCAAGGCCCACATCATGTCGGGCGCCGCGCGCGTCAAAAAATTCCGCCCGCGTTCCTCCACCACCCGGTCGTTCTTCTAACCTTGTTCCCCTAACTTTCAATGACCGATAAAGCTGCGGGCGAAGAGACCTTTATCTCTCATCTGGTCGAATTGCGCGACCGCCTGATCAAGGCCACCATCGGCGTTGTCCTCGTTTGCGGCGCCCTGATGATCTGGCCCGGGCCGGCCCGTATTTACGACATCATCGCCGAGCCGATGATCGCCTCGCTGCCGGTCGGCTCGAAGATGATCGCCACCGGCGTTATTGCGCCCTTCCTGGTGCCGATGAAGGTGACCCTGGTGCTGGCGCTGATCCTGGCGCTGCCGTGGGTGTTCTACCAGGTCTGGGCATTCGTCGCGCCCGGCCTGTACCAGCACGAAAAACGCCTGGTGCTGCCGCTGGTGGTGTCGTCCTCGGCGCTGTTCATGAGCGGCGTGGCGTTCTGCTACTACTTCGTGTTCGGGCGTGTGTTCAAGTTCATTTCCGACTTTTCGCCTACCTCGATCGCGGTCACGCCCGACATCGAGAACTATCTCGATTTCGTCATGTCCATGTGCCTGGCCTTCGGCGCGACCTTCGAGGTGCCGGTGGTGGTGGTGATCCTGGTGCGCATGGGCATCGTCAGCGTGGCCAAGCTCAGGGAAATCCGTCCCTACGTGATCGTCGGCGCATTCGTGATCGCGGCCATCGTCACGCCGCCGGACGTGATCAGCCAGTTTGCGCTGGCCATGCCGATGTGGATATTGTTCGAGCTGGGCCTGCTGGTGGCGCCAGCCTTCGTGCGCGCCACCCAGGCGCCCGAAGAGCCGGTGTAACACCGGCGGCACCGCTCCCGCAGCGGCGCCGCTTGTTCTAGCGCGTCAGGTACAGCACTGTCGCCTCGCTCCCATCATCGCTTCCCACCTGCGTTGCCGTCATGTTCGGTATCGCCGCCCCCACATTGGCCAGCACGGCTCCCAGTGAACTTTCCAGCAGATCGGCACTGGTCGGATTCATTTCGACGCGGCAGGTTTTGGTGCGGCATTCGAGCCGCCGCACCTGCGATTCCAGCTCGGCATTGGTGCGCGCCAGCGCTGCGCGCACGGCGGACGTCGCATACATGCTCCACGCCGGATCCGTCTGCTCGGCACGGAACATGGTTTCGGCCGGCGCCACCGCCGGCGTTTCGGCCATCTGCTGCATGGCCGCCCCGGCGGGCGGCGCGCTGACAGGCGCGCGTGTCAACATCATGCGCAGTTCGGCCACTTCGCGCCGCAAGCTGGCCACTTCCTGGCGCAGCTGGGCGATGTCGGTCAGTGGCGGCGCGCCGGGCGGCGCTGGCGCGGCGCGCACCGGTGGAGGCGCTGGCGCTGGCGCTGGCGCAGGCCGCGCAGGCTCGGGCGCCGACGCGGAGGGAGTAACCGGCAGTGCCTGCTGCCGCGCCGGGGACGCTATGTCGTCGCCGCCGCAGCCGCCCAGGGAGGCCAGCACGGCCAGCAGCATTGTTGTGGGAATCGGTCGCATCATGGGTCTTCCTTCGGGCGGTGTGGATGGGGCATGGTCCTGCTCCTTGATGGCCTACTGGCAGCGCAGCAGGCGCAGTTGCCCCAGCACGGGCAAGCCGGGAATGGCGCCCACCGGCGAAGCGGTGCGCACCAGGTCGGCCTCGATGAAGTAGCTGTTGGCGTTGAAGTTGAGCGCGACGCAGTTGGTCAGGTAGCGCGTTTGCGGGGTCGCCGCCGGTGCGTAGCTGTTGCTCGACAAGCTCGCCAGCGTGGTCAGCACGCCGGTGGCGGTATTGTGCGCGCGCAGGCGCGTGCGCACCTCGGAGTAGATGCCGTTGTCGGTGAAGCGCGCGCCCAGGTACACGCCCAGGATGCCGGTGCCGTCCCAGGTATCGTGCACCTGGTAGCGGATGGTGCAGGTCAGGGTCGTGGCGCCGCTGACCAGGCCGGCATCATTGTTGTTGAACGATACGCGGCCAGTGCACAGTTCGTCCGGGGTGCCGGTCGATCCCACGGACGACCAGTTGCTGCTTGCCAGCGCCAGGCCGGGAATGGCCAGTGCGATCACGGCGAGTGCCGCGCCCAGCCGCGTGCGGCTCGTGATGTGTGGGCGTGGAAATGGAAGACGGGTAGACATGATGGCTCCTTGGCATGAAGTCGGGCGCGCGCCGGCGTCGTAACGACGCTGGCCACACCGGTACTTCCAGCCTAGGAGCCGCAGCCCGCGTGCGCGTGAGATGCATCAATCGTCCCCGGTCTGAATCGGCCATTGGCGCGGCCTGTGCCAAACAAGCTGCGTGCAAGGCCGCCTTGATGCATGCGGGTATCGCTTGCGGACGTAATGGTTTGAAACAGCTTGGCAAGCGGTAAGGTAAGATGGATTCATTACTGTCCCGTTTGCGATTCGATGCGTTCAGCTGTTCTGTTTCTCGGTGTCCTTTTCCCCATCCTGCTGGCGTCCTGCCGCGAGCACACGCCGGCGTCCGCTACGGTGCCGGCAACACCTGCCGCTGCCCGCGTCGCGGTCGCCGAGGCCGAGGCCGAGGCCGTGCTGATGCACGCCATCTTCGGCGCGAAGTTCAATCCGGCCGCCAACGAGGCCCCGATCGAGATGAGCGCGCCGGACCAGCCGGGCATGCGCATGTACACCATCGAGCCGGTGGCCCATGCCTTCCTGCCCAACGGCGACGCCGCGCTGGTCGCCAATGCCCTGGCAGTGCAGGCCGGCCGCGATGGCATCCGCGTGCATACCGAAGGCGGGCTGCTCAACGTCTTTATCCTGCGCAAAGCCGATGGCCGCTGGACCTTGCTCAAGCACCACGTCAACGTGGCGCGCCTGGGCACCTGGGAGCGCATCGGGACGGCCAGATTCATGCACCTCGCGCCCGGCAAGCCGGGGCTGGCCATGTTGTACGGCAGCGCCTTTCAAGGCTATGTCGAGCGCTACCTGTCCCTGTTCGACCTGGGCGCCGCCGATCTGCGCGACCTCACCGGCGATGGCATTGCCGTGTCGGCGAGCGCGCTCGCTTGCGAGCCGGCCGACACGGAAACCTGTTACGAGGTCGCCTCGGGCTGGCGCTTCGCCGTGTCCGCCAGCGGCGCGGCGTATAACGACCTCGTGTTCCAGTTCCGCGGCGAAGAAGACAGCAAGAAAGACGTGCGCAGGAAGGGTGGGGAAGGGCCGCGGCTGGCGTCGGACATCACCCGCCTGGACGGGGCGGCCCGCTATGCCTACGACGGCAAGACGTACGTCCTGGTCGAAGGCAAGAACCTGGCCAGGAGCCATTAAGGCCAGCGGCCGGCGCTGATCATGGGCAGTTGCCCACCACGTAATGCCCGGCCGAGATTTGCGCCAGCGTCTGGATGTAGAACAGATTGTCCAATCCCATGTTCTGGTTCGATCCATTGGCCAGCGCATAGCCGCCGCTGTCATGCGCGCGGCCTGCCTGCACGTGGGCAAAGTTGCTGGCCGTGACCGTGCTGCAGGTAAAGCCGCTGGTGGTGCTGGCGCTCACGCTGGCCGACAAGCCGCTTTCCACCCCATTCGCCACCGATGAAGCCTGGTACGAGTAGCTGGTCGACGCCGTCAGCGCGGTATCGGTGTAGCTCGTGGCGCTGACCGGCGCCGGCGTGACCTTGCTGCCGTTGCGGTAGACGTTGTATCCGCCCGCGCCATTGGCCGCGCTCCACGACAGCGCGATGCTGCTGGCGCTGGCGCTGCCGGCCTTCAGGTCGGCCGGCGGCTGCAGCGCCGGCGCCGGTCCCACCAGGAACTGCGGCAGGTGGCAGGGCGCCGAGGTCTTGCCGGTGCCGGCATCGGTGGCCGTGACGGTGCCGGTGTAATAGCCGTTGGCCAGCGCATAGCCGATGCTGAAACTGGCGCCGCTGCCGGCCGCCGTATCGTTGATGGCGGTGGTCCCGTTGAGCACCACGCGGTAGCTGCTGATCGTGCCGGCCGCGTCGACGGCGGCGCCGCTGATGGTGGCGGCGTTGCCCGACACGGTCGCCTTGCAGGCGGTCATCACGGGCGCGGCGATGCTACTGGCGCGCAAATTGTTCTTGAACCAGAAATCCATCACGAAGGCCGGGTAATTGACCTTGGTGGCGTCGACAAAATGGTTGTTCTGCCCGCCGGGTCCGGCCGGCCAGGCGTGGCCCATGCCGGTGACCGCGATTTCCGACGTGCGCAGCTTGCCGTTGCTGTCGGTGTAAGGCGTATTGCTGCCCCCGCCCGGCACGGTGACGGTCGCTCCGCGCGCAAAACTGCCGCCGTAGGCGATGCGCATGGCGCCCGCATCGATCGGGCCGTAGGCCGGGGCCACGGTGTAATCGCTGGTGCCCCAGATGACGCTGGCGATCTGGGTGGCGAACTTGCTTTGCTGGGCGCCGGCCAGGGCCGTGCACTTGTTGGCCGCCGTGCTGGCGTTGAACCCGGACGGCACGCTGCCGATCTGCATGATGGTGGTCCCGGGCGGCGGCCCGGCATTGATGCCGATGCCCGCAAACACATCCGGCGCCAGGCAGCCCAGCACCATGGTCTGGCCGCCGCCCGAGGACAGGCCGGTCACGTAGACCTGGTCCGGATCGATCGCATAGCGCGCATCGCTCACGAAGCGGCTCACCAGGTTCAGCAGCACGCCATCGTGGCCGCTGGCGCGGTTGTGGTTGGTGAGGCTGTAATCCCAGCAATGGCTGCCGGACACATTGCCGGTGGCATTCGGCGCCAGGATCACGGCCCCGTACTGGTCGGCCACGCCTTTCCAGTTGAAGCCCTTGTCCGACCCTGAATCGATGACGTCGCCGGAGGCGGTTTGCTGGCAGCCATGCAGCACCATGACCAGGGCGCGCTTGCCGCCCAGCACAGGCTGGCTTGCGGGCCAGTAGAAATAGCCGCTCAGGTTGCCGCCGTTGACGCTGTCCGCGCCCCACGTCTGGTTGCCGCTCCAGGTGCCGGGACCGGCCTGTACCTGGGCCAGCGCGGCCGCCGGCAGGCAGAGCAGGAAAGAAGCCGCGCAGCGGCCGAGAGAAGTGTTGATTGCCATGATGTCTCCATTTTTCTATATTGAAAATACGGGAAGGCTGCGGGTGCTTGCAGGGAAGAGCTCGGGTGTAGGCGTGGAGGGGGTGCCGCGCGGGGCGGCCAGCCTTCGGGACGGTTCACGGGAAGTAACAGCCGGAAATAATTCTACCGGAGCGGCATCATGAACACGTCGGCTGCGGCGGAGCATCCTGGCACGATGCCTGTGCGTAATTGCACAGGGGCTACAGCAAGCGTGCGCGATGTGAGGCACAATGACAAGCCGCGCGGCCGTCCGGCCGCGCCCCTTGAGGAGAGAGCGTGTCGGCCCTTGCAGCAGGTATTGTCGGCGCCGTCGCCGCCTGGTTCGCCGTGCGCTGGATCGGCGCGCGCCTGCGTACCGGCGCCGGCGACGGCACCCTGGAGTTCGCGCCCTTCATGGAGCGGCTGGGCATCCTGCAATTGCTGGGGGTGGCCGTGCTGGTGTGGGTCGCGCTGTCGCGCGAGCACGACAGTTATACCGCCCTGATCGCGCTGACAGTAGCGCTGGCCATCGGCGGCGTGTACTGCCTGTGCGAAGGCATCATGACGCGCGGCAAGGTCGACGATGCCGGCATCCTGTTCATCACGCCCTGGGGCGGCAAGCGTCACGAACTGTGGCGCGACCTGCGCAGCGTGCACTACCGCGCGTACTGCGGCATGTACGTGCTGAAATTTCGCAGCGGCAGCGTGATTCGCCTGTCGGTGCTGCTCAGCGGCCACGGCGCCGTCCTCCAGCACGTGCGCGCGCGAGGCTACCATGTCTGAACTGGCCCACCTGCGGCTGATGGCCGGGTACAACGCCTGGATGAACCAGAAACTGTACGCCGCCGCCGCTACCCTCCCGGCCCACGAACTGGCGGCCGAGCGCGGCGCCTTCTTCGGTTCGCTGCTCGGCACGCTGAATCATCTGGTAGCGGGCGACACCATCTGGCTGCGGCGCTTCGCGACCCATCCGGCGCGCTTTGCCGCGCTCGAACCGGTGCTGGCGCTGGCGCCCCCCGGCGCGCTGGACGCCGTCCACAGCGACGACCTGGCCGTGCTGGCAGCGCACCGGCGCCTGCTCGACGCGGTGATCGGCACCTGGACCGCGCAGCTGGCCGACGCCGACCTGGAGCATGTGCTGCACTACGCCAGCACCAAAGGCATTGCGTCGCAGAAGCGCTTCGGCGACCTGCTGCTGCATTTTTTCAATCACCAGACCCATCACCGCGGACAGGCCAGCACCTTGCTGTCGCAGGCCGGCGCCGACCTCGGCGTGACCGACCTGCTGATGCTTATTGAGAACGTTGAGGAGCGGACGGCGCCGCCCGGGACAGCCTGAGTCCGCCGGCGTCGGCCAGCCGGCCGCTTGCGCCCCGCGCCGTGTGGTTCCTCAGCGAGCGCACCATCTGGTTGTACGAGTCCACCAGCGCTGCCGTCAGCACCTTGCCCTGGGGCGTCCGGGTGTAGCCGCCCGCCCCTGCAAAGCCCCCGTTGAAAAAGCCGCCCGCCGCGCCGAAGCGCCAGTAGCTGGCGCTGCCCTGGGCCGCCGCCAGCTCGGCGCCCGACCGGTTGTCGGTCAATACCAGCAGGGTGGACGGGTGCAGGGCGACCTCGTGCAGCGAACCGATGCGTGCCGCAGCGTCGTCGCCGAAGCTGAGCGAGGGCGTGGCCGTGTAGTCGGAGGTGGTTAGTGTGCGCTCACTGAGGCTGGGGGTGTGCTGTGCCAGGGTAAAGCAGTTCGACGACTTCACCATCAGGCGCAGCAGCGGCATGGGGCCGGGCAGGTCGGCGTCGCTGCCGGACCGGTTCCGCCCGGGCTGGCGCTCTTGTTCGACCAGGCTGAGCGTGCCGAGCGAGCGCGGGCAATGCTCCAGCTGGCTGTTGGGTGATTTGATGCTGTCAGGCGGCGGCGTGCTGGCGCAGCCGGCCAGGGCCATGACTGTCAGGGCGATGAGCACGGCGGGGTTTGGGCCTGGCGTCATGGCGGTGTCCTTTGCGTGAAGTTGAACGGAAACTTCACACATTGTAACGATGCAATTTGGCAAGTAACTTGCCTCTAGTCAACTGCATCCCAACACGCGCCAAATACCACAGTGCGCTCCCGCAGACGCGGGCGCGGCGGCTAGTTGGTCCTTGCCGCGGGCTGCGCCGGCGCCTCGCCCGCCAGGCTGGCGTTGTACAGCTGGCTGTCCGCAATCGTGTTGTGGCCGGTCTGCGGCACATTGATGTAGCGCGCCACGCCCGGTTTGAAGCGCGTGAGCAGCAGTTGCGAACTGGCGCGCGGGATGATCTCGTCATCTTCGGCCGCGATGATGGTGGTCGGCGCGTTCACGCTGGCGGCGTACACGCCCGACTCGAATTTGTCTTTCAGGAGCCGCGTCACGGGAAACCATGGAAACTGCAGCGCGGCGATGCCGACGATGCTGTCGTAGGGCGTGACCAGCACCAGCCGCGCCACCGGGCGCGTGCTCGCGATGTGCACCGCCACGCCGCTGCCCAGGCTGCGCCCGATCACGGTCACCTGCGGATGGCTTGCCTTGACCATGTCGAACAGGGCCAGCCCGTCGGCGAACAGCGCCGCCTCGGTGGGGGTGCCGGTACTGCCGCCGTAACCGCGGTAATGCAGCAGGTACAGCGCGTGCCCGGGAAAGGTGTCCGCCAGCGACGGCAGGCTGGCCGAGACATCTTCCGCATTGCCGCCCAGGTAAATCACCGCGCGCGGCCCGGTCTCGGGCCGCACCGTCACGTCCAGCACGGCGCCGCCCACGGGCAGCTGCATCAGCGAGCCGGGCGCCGTGAAACGGCGCGGCTGGGGGAAATAGATCAGCGAGCGCTGCGCGAAGTACAGGCCGACGCAGACGACGATGTACAACGCAAGCGCCGCAAGAACCGAACCAATTACCATGCGCATCGCGCTCTCCTTATTGCATCAGCTCTTTGATCATCTTCACCGGCGCGCTGCCGTAGCCGAGGAACTGTTCGTGGAACTGCTTCAGGTCGAACTTCGGTCCGAGCGCCTGCTTGCGCTGTTCGCGCAGGTCCATGATCTCGCTGTAGCCGCTGAAATAGCTGGTCAGCTGCACCGAACTGACCTTGGCGCGGTGCCACTTCTCGCTGGCCTCGCTGCGCGTCTGGAAGGCCTGGCGCGTGAGCATGTCCATCGCCTCGGCTTCGTTCATGCCCAGCACGTGCACGCTGTAGTCGAGGATCGTGTTGGTGACCACGCGCAGATTCCACTTCGAGTACATCAGCCACATTTCCGGCGTATTGTCGCCGTAGCCCGATTCGAGCATCATGCGCTCGCCGTACACCGCCCAGCCCTCGATCATGGCGCCGTTACCGAACAGCGACTTGATCAGGGACGGCGACTTGTTGGCGTACACCAGCTGCGCGTAGTGGCCCGGAATGGCTTCGTGGATGTTCAGGATCTGCAAGATCCAGTGGTTGTATTCGCGCAGGGTGCTCTCGGCCTGCTCGGGCGTCATGCCGTCGAGCGGGGTGACGTTGTAGAAGGTGCGGTCCTGCGGGCGATACGGGCCGGGCGCATCGATGCTGGCGCCAGCCACGCCGCGCTGGTACAGCGGCGTTTCGCGCACCACCAGCGGCTTTTTCGGATCGAGCGTGAGCAGGTTGTTCTTGACCACCCAGTCCTGCAGCAGCGGGATCTGGCGCCGGATCTCGGGGAAGAACTCTTCGCGCGAGACGTGTTTGGCCGACAGCGTATCGATCACCATGCCGATTTTTTTGGTGCGGTCGGCCGGCTTGGCGGTGCTGCCCATGGTCTTGGTCCACAGCTCGTCCGACAGCGTGTCCATGCGCGTGAGCAGCTGCTCGCGCGCCGCCAGCGCTTTCTGGTACATCTGTTCGGCGCTCACGCCGGCCTGGATATCGTGGCCGAACTTCTGTTCGTACAGCGCCTTGCCGATGCGGAACGAGCGCGCACTCTGGTTGGCCTGCTGGGCCTTATCGAGGTCGGTGAGGAAGTTGACGTAGCCGATCAGGGCATCGCCGGCGGCCGCGATGCGGCGCGCGAACAGGTCTTTTTCAGCCTGGTTCAGGATCGATTCCTGGGCCGCCTTGCCCAGGTCCGCCAGCACCGTCATGGTGCCCGGCGCCTGCTGCAAGGCCAGCTGCGTGTGTTCGTGGGTCGGGTTGACGATGCTCGCCTGCGCCGCCTGGTAGTAGGCCGGCACGTTGGCCAGGCGCTTGAGCAGGGTGCGCAGGCGCTGCGGCTTGGCCGCGTATCCGGAACCGAGAATCAGGTCGATCGGGCCGGCGATGTTGTACAGCGCCGGGTTCCACTCGAACTCGCGCAGGGTGGTCAGGTAAAAGCGGTCGGCATTGAGCTTGTTGACCAGCAGGACGTGGTCGGTGCGCTGCTTGACCGACAACTGGCGCACGTCGAGCTTGGCCAGCTTTTGCAGCCACTCGTCGGCAAACGCCAGTTGCGCCGCGCGCGTGGCCGCGCTCGGAATGGTGAGGTTGGCGGCGCCATCGTATTTGCCGGAGTAAATCGCGCTTTCCGGATCGATGCGCCACAGCGCGCCGAGGAACTGCATGCTGACGGTATTGAAGCGGCGGTCCTGCGAGCGCTCGGCGCCGGCGGCCGGCGCGCTGACAGCGGCCGCCGCGGCGACCGGTGCGGCGATGGCTACGGCCTTGGACGGCTTGACTGGTTTGGCGGCTTTCACCGTCTTGGTGATTTTTGCCCTGGACTGTTTTTTCGGCTTGGCAGCGCCTGCGGGCGCCAGCGCGAAGCACGTCATGAAAACAGCCAGTGCAATTTTGGTCTTGATCATTGTGATTGGCCTTGTAGTTACAGAAGCGGGGGCAGCCGCAAGCATGCGGCGGGCGCCAGATTAGCATCAATCGCCCCGCCGGGGCGCCTTTGTCACAAATGGAAACGGCTGGGACTCAGCCTGCGCGGCCGGTGCGCAGCATCTCCTGGTGGATCGTGTTGATCTCGATCGCCGTCTTGTCGCCATTGGCGATGTTGGTCAGGACGATTTCGCTGCTCTTGGTAAAGCGGTGTGCGATGCGCACCGTGTAGGAGCGCGTGATCCAGCTCAGGAAGCCTTGCGTGTAGCTGGCGCTGTCGATGTCGCGCCACTTGACGCCGCCGGCGCCCTTTTGCCATGGCAGGACGCCCGAATACAGCCAGACGCCGGTATCGTCGTAGTACAGTTGCACGCTGCGCAGCATCATGATGCGGTAGCCGACGAACAGCGCCGAGCCCACGAACACCACGATGGCGGAAATCGTCCCGATGCTGAATGCCACCGGCAGCGCCACGCCGAACAGCACCAGGGCCAGCAGGCCGACGCCGGCGTAGCCAAACCAGGACACGACGCCGATCACGTTAGCGCCGTTGGGATTTGTGACTTCGGTTTGCTCTTCCATGGCTTCAATCAATATTGGTTAATAAAAACGCATGATGTCATGGAATTGCGCCGGACGCTACTACAAGCTTGCATAGCCTTACCGTAGCCCGTCCTGCAGCATGCGCAGCATATCCCCCGGCGACATGCGCGCCGACACATCGCTGCCTTCGAGCAGACTGTCGGCCAGGTCGCGCTTGTGCTTGTGCAGGTCGACGATGCCTTCCTCGATGGTGTGGCGCGCCACCAGCCGGTAAATGGTCACCGGCCGCTGCTGCCCCATGCGGTGCGCGCGGTCCGAGGCCTGGTCTTCCACCGCCGGGTTCCACCACGGGTCCATGTGAATCACATAATCGGCCGCCGTCAGGTTGATGCCGACTCCACCCGCCTTGAGCGAAATGAGGAACACATCGCCTTCCCCGGCCTGGAACGCATCGACCCGCTTTTTGCGCTCCTGCATCGGGGTTGATCCATCGAGGTACTGGTACTTGATTGCGCGCTCGTCGAGATGCTTGCGGATCAGGGTCAGGTGGTCGACGAACTGGCTGAACACCAGCACCTTGTGGCGGTTGTCGAGCAGGTCGCCCAGCAGGCGTGCGAACACGGTGAGCTTACTGCTTTGCAGGCCCAGTTCCGGCGCCACCAGCGCCGGATTGCAGCAGGCGCGGCGCAGCTTCATCATCTCGGCCAGGATCTGGATCGACTTCTGGCTCTCGGGCGCTTCGAGTGCGGCCAGCTTGGCGATGGCGTCGCGCCGCAGCGATTCGTACAGCGCCGTTTCTTCCTCGGTCAGGTCGACCGGCAGCACGATTTCGGTACGCGGCGGCAGTTCCGACAGTACCTGCGCCTTGGTGCGGCGCAGGATGAACGGCTGGATCAAACGCCGCAACCGCAGGCGCGCCCCGGCTTCGGCGCGCTTGTCCTGGGCCCGTTCGATCGGCCCGGCAAAGCGCAGGTTGAACTGGTCGCTGGTGCCGAGCAAGCCCGGATTGATGAAGCGGAACAGGTTCCACAACTCGCCCAGGTGGTTTTCCAGCGGCGTGCCGGTGGCCACCATGCGGAACTCGCCCTGCAGCGCCATCACGGCCTGCGAGCGCTTGGTCGCGGTGTTCTTGATCGCCTGCGCTTCATCGAGCACGATGCTGTTCCAGCGCACCTTGGCGAACGCCGGCGCTTCCAGCTGCAGCAGGCCGTAACTGGCGATCACCAGGTCGAACGGCCCGGCCTCGGCCAGCATGGCGGCGCGCTCGCCCTTGCCGAACAGCTTGACGTTGAGCGTCGGTGCAAAGCGCGCCGCCTCGCTGATCCAGTTCATGCACACCGACGTCGGCGCGATCACCAGCGCCGGGCCTTGCGGCGCGCGCGACAGCAGCAGGGCCAGCGCCTGCAGCGTTTTACCGAGGCCCATGTCGTCGGCCAGGCAGGCGCCCACGCCCCAGTGAGCCAGGCGCGCCAGCCACTCGAAGCCCTCGACCTGGTAGTCGCGCAGTTCGGCCTGCAGGGTGCTCGGCAAGCGCGGCACGAAGGCCGCGTTCTGTTCCATGTGCGCCAGATGGTCGCGCCAGCCCTTGTCGGTGTCGACGCTGCCGGCATCCTGCGCCAGGTCTTCCAGCGCGAAGCTGGCCAGCGCATGCACCTTGATTCCGTCCGCGCTCGGGGTGCCGAAGGCCGACAGCTCCATCAGGCGCCGGTGCAGTTCGGACGTCAAGGCCATGAACTGGTTGTCGCCCAGCGCCACGAAGCGGCTGCCGTTTTCCCTGAGCATATCGAGCAGGGTGCGCAAGTCCATGATGCGGTTTTCGTCGACCTGCACTTCGCCGCTGGCCGCGAACCAGTCCTTGTCGCGCTTGATGGAGAGGCGTACCGACTTCGAATCGGCTTTTTTCGCGAGGCGAAACGGCTCGCCCTCGGGCCAGGCCAGCAGCACCTTCGCCGGGTCCAGTTCCTGCAGTTCGGCCAGCAGTTCCAGGCACTCGATGGGGTTCGCCAGCAGCCATTCGCCATGGTCCGATTCGGATTGCTCCAGCACGTGCAGCGCGCCGACCAGCTGGCGTTCGGCCTCGCGTTCGGCGTTCAGGTTACGCCGCGCTTCCACGCGTGCGCCCGCCACGTCTGCGATCACGCTTTCGGCGCCCGAGCCGGGCGGATAGTAGGCGCCGGCGTCCGGCAGGGGGCGCACCAGCACCTGCATCTTCAGGCCATGCTGGTAGGGCAGCAGGTGCAGGTGCAGGCGGCTGTCGGCGTCGACCTGCGCGATGTCGGCCGCGCTGCCGCCGATGTCCGACTGCACCGTGACGATCGACGAAATCGCGCCGATCGCCTTGAGCACCTGCTTTTCCGCGTGCAGCGGCACCACCAGCCCATTGCCGACGATGGCGCCGATGCGGCGGTGTTCGTCGCTGATGCGCACTACGCGCAGGCGGGTCGGCGTTTCACGCGTGACGCACACGTCGTCGGTGTTATCCAGAATCGGCGGCTGCAGGGTGATCGTCACATTGCCGGCGCGTGCCTTGATCATCAGTTCCGGCTCGCCCGGCAGCAGTTCCACGCGCGTGCCGGGGGCATCGATCCAGAACAGCAGCGGGTGGCCGATCAGCGCGGCCACCGCCTTGTCCATGTCGAATTCGTAGCGCACCCCGCCGCCGCTGTAGTATTTATAGGCGTTCAGGGTCGCCACCACGTGCAGGTCCTGCGAGGTGAGGAAGTCGAAACTGGCCGCGTCTTCCGACAGGCGCTTCAAGCCCATGGCGCGGCCGCGGCTCCAGCCGCCCTGGGCGTCGCGCTTCTGTTCGCGCGGTTCGATGTCCTGCACGCCGTACAGCGGATCGAAGCGCAGGCCCCATACCAGGCGCGCTTCCTTGACCACTTCCACATTCACCGCCGGCTGCAGGTTGATCAGCGCATTGAGCTGGCGCTCCCACGGCTCCTCGCGCTCGAACCAGCCGCTCATGTCGGCAAAGCGCAGGCGCTGGCGCAGGCCGATCGCTTCCTGTTCGTGCGAGACGGCGCCGATGCGCCCCAGCAGGGCGCCCAGCTGCGCCGCCACCAGGTCGAAGCCGCCCTCGGTCGCCTGCGCCATCATCTGTTCGAGCTGGGCGCGCTTGTCGTCCAGCTGCGGCAGCGCCAGCCAGTAATGCAGCAGCGCGCGGAACATGAACGGCTGCAGCGCGCTTTCCCAGCTGCGCGTGGGCAGCACTGCCGCGTCGACCGTGCCGCCGCGGATCTGGCGCAGCATGTTCAGTTGCTGGTAGACCGCCGTATCGTGGCTTTGCACGGCGCGCGTGACGATGTCGAGATAGGCCTCGGCCAGCTTGTGGTGCTTGGGATCGGGACTGCGCAGCAGCGCCAGCACGTACAGGTGGCCGCCAATGCCGGGAAAGGTCATCTTGCGTTTGCCGGTTTCGCGCCGCAGCGACTTGAGCGCCTGGTCGAAGCCGGCCAGCGCCTCGGCGTGGTGCTCGCGCAGCAGCAGGATCACGCTGCGGTAGAACAGCGCCATCGCATCGTCCATGTCGTGCAGCAGGTTCGAGGCGTCGTCCAGGCGGCCGCACAGGATCAGGTGTTCGGCCATGACGATGCGCAGCCCCATCGAGCACGCGCCCTGCGCCAGGTGGCGTTCGGCGAACACGCGCAGCTGCGGCGCGCTGGCCGGTTCGCGCTGGGCGTTCTCCATCAGCACCCGCAGCACCTCATCGCGCAGTTGCGGGTGGATGCGCGCGAACAGCTCCGGCTCGAACGGGCGCGCGCAGATATCGACCAGCGGATGCAGGTAGCCCGCCTCGTGGCAGTTCATGCAGGCCGCCAGCAGCGGCGCCACCAGCGCCGGACCCTGGCCGCTGGCCAGCGCGATGCGCAGCAGCGCCACGCCCTGGCGGTAGCTGCGCAGGATGGCGAAGCCTTCCCAGTTGCGGCGCAGCGGGGTCAGGTTGTCGTAGGCGGCGGCCAGCGGGCCGAATTGGCCGGCGTCGAGCGCCGCGCTCAGTGCCGGCCAGGTGACTTCGGGCGTGACGATCCAGCCGCGGTGCTGCAGCTCGCCCGCCATGCCGAGCGCGCGCAGCGATTCCATCGCCTCGACCATGGCGTCGTTACTGACCGTGATGCCGGCGCTGGCCAGGTGCTCCTGGAGGCGGATGCGGCCCATCGGTTCGCCCGCCATCGCCAGCATGGCGGCGATATTTTTTTCGAGCAGGCCCAGTTGCGCGAACCGGGCACGCATCGTCGTTGCGTCTTGCCCGCTCATGCAGCTCCGGGCAGATTGTCGATCGCCACCACGGCCGGCTGGTCGGGCGCGACCAGGCCGAAAATGCGCAGGTAAAAATACAGCTCCGCTTCGAGCGTGCGCACGATGCTGTCGGCCTTGCGAAAGCCATGCCCTTCGCCCTCCAACGTCATGTAGGCCACCGGCACGCCGGCCGCGCGCAGGGCGTCGACCATCACCTCGGACTGCTGCGGCGGCACGACTTTATCGTCCAGGCCCTGGAAGAAGATCATCGGGCGCGTCAGCTTGTCGGTGTGGTTGATGGGTGAGCGCAGCAGATACAGCGTTTCCGATTCCGGCTTTGGCGCGATCAGGTATTCGTTGTAGTGCGACTCGAACTTGTGCGAGTCGTCGTCCAGGCCCTTCAGGTCCGATACGCCGTAGTAGCTGGCGCCGGCCTTGAACACATCATGGAAGGTGAGGGCGCACAGGGTGGTCAGGCCGCCGGCGCTGCCGCCGCGGATGACCAGGCGCTCCGGATCGACCAGGCCGCGCGTGGCCAGGTAGCGCGCGCCGGCCACGCAATCGTCGACGTCGACCACGCCCCACTGGCCCTTGAGGGCGTCGCGGTAGGCGCGGCCGAAGCCGCTGCTGCCGCCGTAGTTCACATCCAGCACCGCGAAGCCGCGGCTGGTCCAGTACTGCGTGGCCAGCTTGAGGGTGCTGGCGGCCATGCCGGTCGGGCCGCCGTGGCTGATGACCATCAGCGGCGGTTTGGCTGCCGCATCGGACGTGACGCCGGCGTTGCAGGGCGGGTAGTAGAACGCGTGCGCGCTGCGCTGGCCATTGCCGCCGCTGGCGTAGGTGATGCTCTCCGGGACCGACAGGTAGGCGTCGGCCGGCAGGTCGGTGATCGAGCGCGCCAGCACGTGCGGCCGGGCGCTGGCCAGATCAAAATGCGCCAGTTCCAGGGGAATCGTGGGCGAGCCGCCCAGGATCAGCGCCGCGCCGCCGCCCACGCGCAGCTCGCGGATTTCCTCGTACGGGTTGGTGATCGGGGCCAGCTTGCCGGTCTCGGGCGAGAGCTGGGCCAGCCGGCTCACGCCGTTTTCGATATAGGTGCAGATAATCTCGCCGTCGCTGCGAAAGCCGTACATCGACACCGCGAAGCTCCAGTGCGGCGTGCCGAATTCGGCGGCGCGCTCGCACAGGGACTGCACGCTGCCGGCGGCCAGGCGGTACAGGTTCCACCATCCGCTGCGGTCCGACACGAAATGGAGCACGCCGGCCGGCGACCATTCGGGCTGGCAGACCGCTTCCTCGGGGCCGCCGGCAATCAGCGTGGCGGGGGCCAGCGAGCCGTCCGGATTGATGTGGGCCAGCCACAGTTCGGTGCCCTGCCAGGGCATGCGCGGATGGTCCCAGCTCAGCCAGGCCAGTGCGCGGCCGTCCGGCGACAGGCGCGGCGCGGCGTAAAAGTCGCTGCCGTGGGCCAGGATGGTTTCGCTGCCGTCGGCGCCGACCGCGCACAGGGTATTGACCGGCTGTGCGCCGGGGAAGGCATGGTCCTCGCGCACCACGATCAGGCGCTCGCGCGCCGCATCCCGCGCAAAGTCGGCGTAGCGCGCGCTGCCCGGACGCGTTATCGCCTGCGCCGTCTGGCCGGGGTAGATCGCGTAAATACAGTTGTCGGCAAAGTTCGAGAAATACACCGTGCCCGCCGCCACCAGATAGGCGCCGCCGCCGTATTCGTGCACGCGGCTGCGCACATTGAACGGGGCCGGGGTCAGTTCGACCAGCTCGGCGCCGCGCTGGCGCAGCAGGGTGGTGCGCCCGCCCTCGCTGGCGCGCCCGGCCAGCCAGTAAGCGTCCAGGCCATCGGCCTGCGGCTGCGACAGCGGGGTGGCGCCGGCGGCCACGGTGGCGGCGCTGATAGGGGAAGGCCAGAGGCCGAAAGGGGCGCTCTGTGGGCTGGTCGAAGCTGTCATGGGGATTCACTGGGTTGGCGGTGGTATGGCATGATAGATAATACCCCGGCCCCGTGCAAATGGCGGTGCGCGGCGCGCGGCGCGGGAATGCGATAATAGCGCCTTTCTTCAAGCTTCCGACTCTCTCCCATGCCCCAATTCGCCCCGCTCCAGAACGACACATTCCTGCGCGCGCTGCTGCGCCAACCGACCGATTACACCCCTGTGTGGCTGATGCGTCAGGCGGGGCGCTACCTGCCGGAATACCGCGCCACGCGCGAGCGGGCCGGCTCCTTCCTGGGCCTGGCCAAGAACCCCGATTACGCCACCGAAGTGACCCTGCAGCCGATCGACCGCTATCGGCTGGACGCCTCGATCCTGTTCTCGGACATCCTCACCGTCCCCGACGCGATGGGCCTGGGCCTGTACTTCGTCGATGGCGAAGGCCCCAAGTTCGAGCGTCCGCTGCGCACCGAGACCGACGTCATGGCCCTGCGCGCGCCCGACCTGGACTCGCTCGACTACGTCTTCAAGGCGGTGACCCAGATCCGCGGCGCCTTGAATGGCCGGGTGCCGCTGATCGGTTTTTCCGGCAGCCCGTGGACCCTGGCCTGCTACATGGTCGAAGGCGGCGGCTCCAAGGAATTCCACACCATCAAAAAGATGCTGTACAACCGCCCGGACCTGATGCACCACATCCTGTCGACCAATGCCAGCGCGGTGGCGGCCTACCTGAACGCCCAGATCGACGCCGGCGCCCAGGCCGTGATGATCTTCGACTCCTGGGGCGGCGCGCTGGCCGACGGCGCCTACCAGACCTTCTCGCTGCAGTACATGCAGCAGGTGATGAGCCAGCTCAAGCGCGAGAAAGACGGCGTGCGCATCCCGGCGGTGGTCTTCACCAAGGGCGGCGGCCTGTGGCTCGACCAGATCGCCGACATCGGCGCCGACGCGGTCGGCCTGGACTGGACCGTCAACCTGGGCCGCGCGCGCGCGCTGGTCGGCCACAAGGTGGCGCTGCAGGGCAACCTCGACCCGGCGATCCTGTTCGCCAGCCCGGAACAGATCCGCGCCGAAGTCGAGCGTACCCTGACCAGCTACGGCAAGCCGTCCGACGGCTCAGGTCACGTGTTCAACCTGGGTCATGGCATCTCGCAGTTCACCCCGCCGGAGTCGGTCACTGCCATGGTCGAGGCGGTCCACAGCTTCAGCCGCCAGCAGCGCGCCGGCCTGTAGTCTGGCTACAGCGATGCCACCCTGGCAAGGTGGGTTCGCTACCCCGCAGAACCTGTTTTCTAAACGACAATATCCCACTTATTCACAATTTTCAAAAACACCCCTGATTAAAAAGAAGGCGGCCGGGAAAAGTTTCCGATACTTGCAAGTGGTTGATTTTTAACGGATTATAAATTTCCCCTGTCGAGCCGCACGGTGCGAATGTGGACAAGATACAGAGGGAAAACGCGGTTTTTCCAGCATTGTCCACAAAGTTATCAACAGGCTGTGTGGATAAAAATGAAAAGTCCCGCGTTTACCGCGACTTAGCGAATATGTGAAGGTTTTACATGAAGTGTTTGCTGCGCTGCATGATGGTGCAGGACTGTGTCGGTAGGGCAAATTTGTGGTTTCCGGGTGGCACTTCGGCAGCCTTCGCAAGCGGCCCGCCGGCTGTGCTTATCCACAGCGCCAGGCTGGCCGGACGACTACATTTTGCTGCCCTGCCGACTCACTTATGCACAGAACGCCGGTAAAACATGGTTTTCCCCGTCTCCCAAGGCGGTTTTTTCAAGTGGTTGATTTAAAAGGATTAAATTTCTTTGATTTTCAGTTATTAGGCTCATCTATTGTGCAAGCACAAAGCTTTTGGCCTCGCACAAATTGTTTGTCCACAAAGTTGTCCACAAGCTGAAGCTGCTTTAACCGATGTCCTGGACATCCATGACGATCCTCTTTTTGACACCCGCCGACCCCGACCGACACCGACCCTGATGGCGTACTGCATCCTCAACATCGCGCTCGACACGCCGCTCACCAGCTGCTTCGATTACCGCTGGCCGTGCGCCGCCGGCGAGGAGCCGCTGGTGGGCCAGCTGGCGCTGGTCAGCTTCGGCCGCCGCGAGGTAGTCGGGCTCATCGTCGCCGTCAAACACGACACCGAGGTCCCGGCCGACAAGCTCAAAGATGCGCTGGGCGTGCGCAGCCAGCTTTCTCCCCTGTCGCCGCAATGGATCGCGCTGGCGGCGTTTGCCGCCGACTACTATCAGCGCCCGCTAGGCGAAGTGGCCTTGCCCGGGCTGCCCAAGAACCTGCGCGTGCTCACCACCGTGGCGCTGGACCGCGCCCTGAAAAAGCTGGCCAGGAGCGCGCCTGTGCACGACCACACCCCGCTCGACATGCCGCTGCTGAACGGCGCGCAGCAGGAAGCGGCCGACGCCATTGGCGGTGCGCAGGGCTTCACCCCGATCCTGCTGTACGGCGTGACCGGCAGCGGCAAGACCGAAGTCTATCTGCAGGCCTGCGCCGAGGTGCTGGCGCGCGAAGAGGGCGGCCAGATCCTGATCCTGGTCCCCGAGATCAACCTCACGCCGCAGCTGGAAGGGAACATCCGCGCGCGCTTTCCCGGCGTGATGCTGGCCACCTTGCACAGCAGCCTGTCCGAGGGCGAGCGCATGCTGCACTGGCTGGCCGCGCACCAGGGGCAGGCCCGCATCATCCTCGGCACGCGCCTGGCGATTTTGGCGTCGCTGCCGCGCCTGAAGCTGATCGTCATCGACGAAGAGCACGACCCTTCGTACAAACAGCAGGAAGGGCTGCGCTACTCCGCGCGCGATTTGGCGGTGTGGCGCGCGCGCCAATTGAAGATTCCGATCGTGCTCGGATCGGCCACGCCCTCGCTCGAGAGCTGGCACCACGCCGGCTCTGGGCGCTATCGCAAGCTCGAACTGCGCGAGCGCGCCGTCAAGGATGCGGTGCTGCCGCGCGTGAAGCTGCTCGACATGGAGCGCGACAAACCGGTCGACGGCATCACCTCCTACCTGATGGCCGCGCTGCGCCAGCGCCTGGAGCGCGGCGAACAATCGCTGCTGTTCCTGAACCGGCGTGGTTACGCGCCCGTGATCTGCTGCGAATCGTGCGGCTGGATCAGCAACTGCACGCGCTGCACTTCCTTCATGGTGCTGCACAAGCCGGAGCACCGGCTGCGCTGCCACCACTGCAGCCTGGAGCTGCGCATTCCGCGCCACTGCCCGACCTGCGGCAATGTCGACCTGCAGCCGCTCGGGCGCGGCACCCAGCGCGTGGAAGAAGGCTTGCAGCAGGTTTTTCCGCAGGCGCGCATCCTGCGCATCGACGCCGATTCCACGCGCCTGAAGGGCAGTGCGCAGGCCGCGTTCGACACGGTGCACCGGGGCGAAGTCGATATCCTGATCGGCACCCAGATGGTCGCCAAGGGGCACGACTTCAAGAAACTGACGCTGGTGGGCATATTAAATCCCGACACCGCGCTGTTCTCGCAGGATTACCGGGCCAGCGAGCGCCTGTTCGCGCAGCTGATGCAGGTGGCGGGGCGGGCGGGGAGGGCGGCGCGCACGGAAGGCGGCAGCGTGAGCGAAGTGCTGATCCAGACGCGCTACGCCAGCCATCCGCTGTATTCGGCGGTGGTGAACCACGACTACGACCGTTTCGCCACCGATTTGCTGGCGGAGCGGCGCCAGGCTGCGCTGCCGCCGTATCTGTACCAGGCGCTGTTGCGGGCCGAGGCGCCCGAGCTGGAAACGGCGATCGGCTTTTTGGAGAGTGCGCGCGACGCGCTGGTATTTCACGGCATTACCTTGAACGACCCGATTCCGATGACGATGACGCGGGTGCACAACGTCGACCGTGCGCAGCTGCTGGTTGAAAGTCCCTCGCGGCCGGCGCTGCAAGCCTTCCTCAAAGAATGGCTGGCCCTGCTGCGCGCCATGAAAAGCCGCGTCAAATGGTCGCTCGAAGTCGACCCCCTCGATATCTGAAGCAATAGTTTCCTAACCGGGGTCAGACCTCCGATTCGAAACGTTTTTGTTGCTAGTCGGAGGTCTGACCCCGGTTAGGAAATTTTTAGGGTTGGGGGGAGGTAGCGCCGGGCGCTGGTGACGATGTGCTCGGTCAGGGCGTGCGTGAAGGGGGTGTCGATGTTCCATGCATGCCACGATAGCGCCGTGCTCCAGGTCCGCCCCGGCGCAAGATCAATCAGCTGTCCCGTGGCAATCCGGCTCAGCGCGCTCAGCTCGGGCATCAGGCCGTAGGCCACGCCGTGCAGGATGCAGTTGTCCAGCGCGGCCGAGACCGGCATGGTGTGATGGGGAAAGCGCACCTCGGCGCCGAACTCGCGTGCCAGGAAACGCGCCAGCTGCCCGCGCTCGCTGACCAGCGCCGGCGCCAGTGCCACCGCCTCGGCAATGAAGCCGTCGCCGAACCAGTGTCCCGCAAACGCGGGCGTGGCCACGCAGGTGTAGCGCAGCAGCCCCAGCGGCGTGGACGTGGTGCCGACCGCCGCTTCGCCGGCAGCATCGGCATCGGCCTCGGCCTCGGCCACGCAGGCGAACACGGCGCCCTCGCGCACCAGCCGCAGCGCGCGCTCGCCGTCGGCCAGTTCGATGTGGAACCGGCAGCGCGGCGGCGACAGCAGCGGCGGCAGCGCTTGCGCGAACCAGGTCGCCAGGCTGTCGGCGTCGAGCGCCAGGGCCAGCGCGGGCAGGCTGGTGTCGCGCCCGAGGTCGATATCGAGCGCCGCTTCCATCAGTCTGACATGGCGGAAATGCACCAGCAGCCGCTGCCCCAGCCCGGTCGGCACCGACGGCGTGCCGCGCACCACCAGCAGGCGCCCGCACCTGTCTTCCAGCGCCTTGATGCGCTCCGCTACCGCCGGCTGGCTGATTCCCAGCAGCGTCGCCGCCCCGTCGAAACTGCCGCTCGCCGCCACCGCGTCGAGCACGGCCAGGCCGCGATAGTCGAGATTACTCATCAGTAGAGCTGATCCATGGTAATTTTGATGAGCAATACTAATACGCCTGGGCCGGTGCTGCCAACGCGCAATAGCGGTGCGCCACGGTAAACTGAAAATTGGCGTATCGTTGACGCCTGAAAACAGCAGTCCCCGGCATCCCATGTTGTACCTCAAGTTGAAGAAGAGTCCGCCATGAACAAGTTACACGTCGACGTCGCCGTCATCGGTACCGGTACCGCGGGTCTTGCCGCCTACCGCGCCGCCCGCGCCCAGGGGAAAACCGCGGTCGTGATCGAAAGCGGCCCTTACGGCACCACCTGCGCCCGCGTCGGCTGCATGCCCAGCAAATTGCTGATCGCCGCCAGCGAGGCCGCCCACATGCTGGCGCTGGCGCCCCAGTTCGGGGTTCACCCCGGCCCCATCCGCATCGACGGCAAGGCCGTGATGGCGCGCGTGCGCAGCGAACGCGACCGCTTCGTCGGCTTCGTGCTGGAAAGCGTCGATACCATTCCGGACCAGGACAAGCTGCGCGGCCACGCCCGCTTCACCGGGCCGCAATCGCTGCAGGTCGATGAGCACACCACGATCGAGGCTGCGCGCATCGTCATTGCCAGCGGTTCCACGCCGGTGATGTTGCCTCAGCTCAAGGATGTGGGCGATCGCATCATCGTCAGCGACGATGTGTTCGACTGGACCGACCTGCCCGCATCCGTGGCCGTGATCGGCACCGGCGTGATCGGGCTGGAACTGGGCCAGGCCCTGCACCGCCTCGGCGTGCGCGTGAGCGTGTTCGCGCGCGGCGGCAGCGTGGCCCAGCTGAGCGATCCGGAAGTGCTGCACGTGGCCGCCAAGGCCCTTGCACGCGAGCTCGACCTGCGTTTCCAGCAACGCATCGTCAGCGCCAAGCAGGATGGCGAGGAAGTGGTGCTGGTCACGCGCGACGCCGCCGGCGCCGAGCACACCGACCGCTTCGCCTACGTGCTGGTGGCGGCCGGGCGCACGCCCAACGTCGACAAGATCGGCATCGACAGCACCGGCCTGGCACTGGACGAGCGCGGCATTCCCCTGTTCGACGCCACCACCATGCAGTGCGGCACCAGCCATATTTTCATCGCGGGCGATGCCAACAACGAGCGCCCGGTGCTGCCGGAAGCCGCCGACCACGGCAGGATCGCGGGCGACAATGCCGGCCGCTATCCCGACGTGCGTCCCGGCCTGCGCCGCACGCCGCTGACGATTGCCTTCACCGAGCCGCAGATCGCGACCCTGGGCGAGAGCTACAAGGAGCTGTGCGCCGAAGGCAAGCCCAAGTTCGCAGTGGGCAAGGTGTCGTTCGAGAACCAGGGCCGCAGCCGGGTGATGCTGCACAATCACGGCATGCTGCGCGTGTACGGCGAATACGGCACCTGCCGTTTCCTGGGCGCCGAGATGATCGGGCCGCGCGCGGAAAATCTGGGCCACCTGCTGGCCTGGGCCTGCCAGGCGCGCCTGACGGTGGCGCAGATGCTCGATATGCCGTTCTACCATCCGGTGATCGAAGAAGGCGTGCGCACCGCCCTGCGCGACCTGGCGGCGGAGCTGGAAAAAGGCGCCCCGACAGCGAGCAGCGCGCCGGACAACACACCGGGCGTGTAGATGCCGGGAGCCGCGGATTCCTGACCGGGTCCGGCTTCCGGCGCGAAACATTTCTTAACCGGGGTCAGAGCTCGGATGAGAAACGTGGCGGTGGCCCGCGTCGCGCGCCTGGCTTAGTTCAGGTAACTGGCGTCGAGCCGCCCCGCCTGTGCCATCTCGCGCACGATGCGTATCGTGTCGATATCGGCTTCCTGGTACGCCGACTTCTTGTATTCGTCGTACATGGCATTGGCCTTGTCGGTCTCGGCATCATGCCCGTCGTCGTACTTGAAGCGCACGAACATGGTGTGCTCGGCCGGCGTTTCGATCGTCACGGTCAGGCTCGACGCGGCGATCTCGCCCTGCTCGGGCACCTCGTAGCGCACCTCTTGCAGCGGCGTGAGCAGCACGCGGTCGATCACCACCAGTTCCCCGAAGCGCCGGCTGCGGCGCAAGCTGCCGCTTTCGCGCTCGTCGATCGTGCACTCGTCCAGGTGCGGCACGAACAGCTTGGGCATTTCCGCGCACAGCACCAGCCCGCGCCACACCTGCTCGCGCGTGAGGGTGTCGATCAGCGGATTCAGGGGATCGTTGATTTCAATCAGATGTTCAAATTTCATGGTGCTTTAACTCGTCGGTGAAGGGCAGCGCAGCCCCGATACCGGGATGGTAACGCAAGCGATCTGTGCGCGCTGGAAAGTGACTTGCGGATACACTGCTTATCGAGCAGACAACCGGTCGGCACCACCAGCAAAGAACACAGCATGAGGACCACCCGCAAGGATTATCTGGCGCATATCGAAGAGCTGCAAAAACGCAGCGACGACACTGTTGCCAGGCACATCGCCGAACGGCGCGCACTGACACCCAGCCAGCCCGATCCGGAGGACGACGCCACCTTCGGCCAGCGCGCGGCCGACGCCGTGGCGCGCTTCGGCGGCTCCTGGACCTTCATCATGCTGTTCGCGCTGGTGCTGGTGTCCTGGGTGGTGCTCAATTCCTTCCTGCTCGCGCGCGGCGGCGCCAAGCCGTTCGATCCCTTCCCCTACATCCTGCTGAACCTGTTCCTGTCGATGCTGGCCTCGATCCAGGCGCCGGTGATCCTGATGTCGCAGAACCGCCAGGGTGAAATCGACCGCCTGAACGCCCGGAACGATTACGAGATCAACCTCAAGGCCGAGCTGGAAATCATGGCCCTGCACGAAAAGATGGATGCCTTCAAGCTGCAGCTGGTCGAGATGCAGCATGAACAGCTGCGCCTGCTCAACGTCCTGTGCGAGGACAACAAGGTCCCTACCTAATTCCCGATCCCCGGCAAGCCCTCGTCCCAGTACGGGGTGGGGCCGAAGCGCGCGGCGAAATAGTCGATGAAGGCTTGCGTCTTGGGCGGCAGGAAATTGCGGTTCAGGTACTGGGCCGACACCACCGAATTCAAGGCCATCGGATACCGCGCCAGCAGCGGCACCAGCGCGCCGCTCTTGAGCTGCTGGTACACCGCCCAGGTCGATTGCAGCGCGATCCCCAGGCCCGCCATGGCGGCGTCGCGCATCGCTTCGCCGTTATCGCTGCGCATCCTGCCTCCCACCCGCACGCTGATCAGGCTGCCATCGACATCCCTGAAATTCCACGGATTGACCCCTTCCAGCACCAGGCACTGGTGATCGGCCAGTTCCTGCGGGCGCTGCGGCGTGCCGTGCCGCGCCAGGTAGGCGGGCGCGGCCACCAGCAGCAGGCGGCTGGGCGCCAGCACGCGCGCGATCAGGGCCGAATCGTGCAGCGGCCCGTTGCGGATGGTGACGTCGATGCCGTTGGCGGCCAGGTCGATCACCCGGTCCGACAAGCGCAGGTCGAGCTGCAGGCCGGGATAGCGTTCCATGAAGGCGGGCAGCCACGGCATCAGGTGCAAGCGCCCGAACGAGACCGAGGCCGCCACCCGCAGCAAGCCCTGCGGTTCGCGCCCGGCCCCGACCGAGGCGCGCGCCTGCTCGGCGGCGTCGAGCAGGGCCACGGCGCGCTCGAAAAAGGTTTCGCCATCCTGGGTCAGGGCGATCTGGCGCGTGGTGCGGTGCAGCAGGCGCGCGCCGAGCTGGCGTTCGAGCTGGGCCATGCGGGCGCTGGACGCCGCCGGCGACAGGCTGAATTCGCGCCCTGCGGCGGACAGGTTGCGGGTGGCGCAGACGCGCACGAACAGCGCCACATCGGTCAGGTCGAGGTTCATTGTATTGTTTTGGTGAAGAGATATTCAATCATTATGCCAATTATCAATCGAATCGATGCGGACTACACTGGTTCATCTGTCAACCAAACAAGGAAACAACATGAAAGCCATTGCCGTCATTAACGGAACCCTGCACGACGTCGAGTTGCCTGTGCCACAGCCGCAAGGGCGCGACCTGGTGGTGAAGGTGGAGGCGATTTCGGTCAATCCGGTCGACTACAAGCAGCGCAAGGCGGCCGCCCACGATGGCGAGCCGCGCCTGGTCGGCTGGGACGTGGCCGGCACCGTCAGCGCCGTCGGTCCCCAGGCCAGCCTGTTCAAGGTGGGCGATGCGGTGTATTACGCGGGCAGCGTGGTGCGGCCGGGCGCGAACAGCGAGTTTCATGCGGTCGACGAGCGCATCGTGGGGCGCAAGCCGGCCAGCCTGAGCGTGGAGCAGGCCGCCGCGCTGCCGCTGACCAGCATCACCGCGTGGGAAGCGCTGTTCGAGCGCCTGGGCGTGGCGCGCGGCGGGGCCGACGAGGGCAAGTCGGTGCTGATCATCGGCGGCGCCGGCGGGGTGGGGTCGATCGCGATCCAGCTGGCCAAGAAGCTGGCGAAGCTGAACGTGATCGCGACCGCCTCGCGCCGGGCGTCGGGCCAGTGGTGCAGGGCGCTGGGGGCGGATCATGTGATCGATCACCATGGCGACATGCCGGCGCAGCTGGCCGCGCTGGGGCTGGCGCAGGTGGACTATATTCTGTGCCTGAACGATATCGATGCGCACTTTGCGGCGATGGCGGCGGCGATTGCGCCGCAGGGCAAGATCTGCGCGATCGTGCGCAACGAGCAGCCGCTGCCGATGGACTTGGTGTTCGCCAAAAGCGTGACGGTGGTGTTCGAGATGATGTTTACCCGTTCGATGTTCGGCACGGCCGACATGATCGAGCAGCACAAGCTGCTCAATGCGGTCGCTGAGCTGGTCGATGCGGGGGTGCTGACCACCACCGTGGGGGAAAACGGCGGCAGGATCGATGCCTCCAACCTGACGCGCGCCCACGCGGCGCTGGAGGCGGGGCGGACGATTGGCAAGATTGTGCTGTCGGGGTTTTAAACCGCCGCGTCCCCGTCGTTCCCGCGCAGGCGGGAACGACGGGGGTCTACGTTACAATGGCCGGTCGTCCCCCATCAGATTGCCCCGCCCGATGTCCTCCACTCCCAATTTCGGCCTGAACGCGCCCCAGAGCGAAGCGGTCATGTATCTTGACGGCCCCTGCCTGGTGCTGGCCGGTGCCGGCTCGGGCAAGACGCGCGTCATCACCCAGAAAATCGCGCACCTGATCGAAGACCGCGGCTACGATCCGCGCACCATCGCCGCCCTGACCTTCACCAACAAGGCCGCGCTGGAAATGCAGGAGCGCATCGCCAAGCTGCTCAAGCAGCCGCGCCAGGCCAAGCAGCTCACCGTCTCCACCTTCCACTCGCTGGGCGTGAAAATCCTGCGCCAGGAAGCGGCCGGCGTGGGCCTGAAGGACCGTTTTTCGATCATGGACAGCGACGATTGCTTCGGCCTGGTCCAGGATCTGGCAATCACCACCGACAAGCAGCTGATCCGCAGCATCCAGAATTCGATCTCCTTGTGGAAAAACGCCCTGATCGATCCCGAAGACGCGGTCAAGAACGCCAGGGATGAAGACGAAGCCCAGGCCGCGCGCGTGTTCCGCAGCTACGTGGCCACCCTGGCGGCCTACCAGGCGGTCGATTTCGACGACCTGATCCGCCTGCCGGTGGAACTGTTCCGCAACAACGATCCGATCCGCGACAAGTGGCAGCGCCGCCTGCGCTACCTGCTCATGGACGAGTATCAGGACACCAACACTTGCCAGTACGAACTGGTCAAGCTGCTGGTCACCGGCATCGGCAAGAAACCGATGTTCACCGCCGTGGGCGACGACGACCAGGCCATCTACGCCTGGCGCGGCGCCTCGGTGGAAAACCTGAAGACCCTGGGCGACGATTTCCCCGACCTGCGCGTCATCAAGCTGGAACAGAATTACCGCTCCACCACCCGCATCCTGCAGGCGGCCAACGCGGTCATCTCGAACAATCCCAAGCTGTTCGAGAAAGCCCTGTGGTCCGAACACGGCCTGGGCGAGCCGATCACCGTGCTGGGCATGCAGACCGACGACCAGGAAGCCGAGCAGGTGGCCATCATGATTTCGGCCGACCGCTTCCAGCGCAAGAACAAGTGGTCCGATTACGCCATCCTGTACCGCGGCAACCACCAGGCGCGCGTGATCGAGCAATGCCTGCGCAAGGAGCGCATTCCCTACACGATTTCGGGCGGCCAGAGTTTTTTCGACAAGGCTGAAATCAAGGACATCATCAGCTATCTGCGCCTGATCGCCAACGAGGGCGACGATCCGGCCTTCATCCGCGCCGTCACCACGCCCAAGCGCGGGGTCGGCATGGCCACGCTGGAAGTGCTGGGCGCGTTTTCCAAGCAGTGGAACTGCTCGCTGTTCGAGGCCACTTTCAAGGGCGGCATCGAAGCGAAGCTGCCGGACCGCCAGCTGCTGCCGCTGCGCGCCTTTTGCAACTTCATCAACCAGCTCGAAGCGCGCGCCAGCCGCCCCGGCCCGTCCGGCAGCGGCGAGAACGCGGCCGCCGTGCTCGACGACATGATGAAGGAAATCGCCTACGAGAGTTATCTGTACGACACTTTTGATGACCGCGCCGCGCAAAGCAAGTGGCAGAACGTGCTCGAATTTACCAACTGGCTCAAGGAACGCGGCTGCGGCGGCAAGGATAAATCCGGCGAGGAAAAGAACCTGCTGGAACTGACCCAGATGGTGGCCTTGATGAGCATGTTGGAAGGCAAGGATGAGGAGCCGGACGCGGTGCGCATGTCGACCCTGCACGCGTCCAAGGGATTGGAGTTTCCACACGTATTCCTGGTCGGCGTGGAAGAGGGCATCCTGCCGCACAAGGGCGACCCGGACGCGTCGGTGGAAACCATCGGCGCGCGCATCCAGGAGGAACGGCGCCTGATGTACGTGGGCATCACGCGCGCCCAGCGCACCTTGTACATTACGTGGTGCAAGAAACGCAAACGTGCCGGCGAGCAAGTCCATTGCGATGTGTCGCGTTTCATTAAGGAAATGGCGCTCGACGTCGGCGACGCGCCGCCCACCGAAGCCGAAACCATTTCGCCCAAGGACCGCCTGGCCAGCTTGAAGGCCCTGCTTGCAACAGCGAAAACCTAGCGTCCAACTTAACACTCGGCAGCGCGGAACATGCGTGCTAGCATTAACCCGACGCGCCGGCGTGGCGCGCTTTGCCGAAGGGAGTTTCCATGTCGACATTCACTACCGCAGCGCCCGGCGCTATCGTTGCCGCGTTGCTGGCCTGGGCCATGGCCGCGCCCGCCATTGCCGATGAATTCGCCACCAGGCCGGAAGCCGAAGCCATGGTCAAGAAGACCATCGTGTTCATGAAAGCCAACGGCAAGGACAAGACGTACAGCGAGATCAACCGCAAGGATGGCCCCTTCACCGACCGCGACCTGTACATGGTCGCTTACGGCTTCGACGGCGTGGTGCGCGCGCATGGCGCCAATCCCAAGATGCTGGGCAAGAACCTGATGGAACTGAAGGATATCGACGGCAAGGCGTTCGTGCGCGAACGGGTCGAGATGGCTAAAAAGAATCCTTCTTTTTGGCAAGAATATAAGTTCACCAATCCGGTCAGCGGGAAGATTGAACCTAAGGCAATGTATTGCCAGCCCAGCGACGATGTGATCATCTGCGGTGGTGTTTATTTGCGATAAATTGCACGCACGATTCAAATTTTGTTTGACGGCAACTTCCGACTTTGAAATACTGAATTTACTGCCGGGCGCAAGCGCGGCACCCTTCCAGATCCGCCTGCCGGCAGCGTTGCCTGGTTGCGCGTCGTTTGGACTCCCTTCACTTCCAATTGACGAGCACACAGCATGGCGACCGTATCCGACATCACCGTAACCCCCACCTCCGGCCTGATCCATATCGATGCCCTGCTCGACACGGGACCGGACTGGAACTACCTGACGCCTGCCGGCAACACGATCCTGTACACCTTCTCTGTCGCGTCGGGCAATGAAGCGGGACAGAGCGGCCAGACCGCGTTTTCCGCTTCCCAGCAAGCCCACACGCGCACCGCCTTCGCGACCCTGGCGGCGCTGACCGGCATCACCTTCACCGAAACGGCCAGCGGCACGGCGGCCGATGTGCACCTGGCGGCGGTGAATATCGCCGGCAACAATGTGAGCGGCCTGTGCAGCTGGAATTCGAGCTACGGCTACACCGGCACCACCCTCAACAGCTACGATGCGCAAGCCTATGTCTATCTCGACAACGTCGAGTTTGCCGCCGAGAATGCCGATCTGACCCCCGGCGGTGGCGGTTACCAGACCCTGCTGCACGAACTGGGCCACATGATCGGCCTCAAGCACCCGTTCGAGGGCAGCGCCAACCTCGCGCCCGGCGACGACAACACCAGCAACACGCTGCTGTCGTACACCGCCCAGGGCGGCCCTTACTCCAACTTCAGCCCGTATGACATCGCGGCACTGAAGTGGCTGTATGGCGGCGACGGCCTGGGCGGCGCGCTCGGCATCAATTCGACCGGCGGCGGACGCTATATCACCGGCACCAGCTTCGCCGACAGCCTGACCGGCACCGCTGCCAACGACCGCCTCGAAGGCGATGGCGGCGACGATGTGCTCAATGGCGGCAGCGGCACCGATACCGCCGTGTTCCGCGGCAATTACGCCTCCTACACCGTTACCGACCTGGGCGGCGGCAGCGTGCGCGTCACCGGCGCCGACGGCATGGACACCCTCACCTCGATTGAAATTCTCAAGTTCGACGACCAGAGCGTGCAGTCGGGCCAGGTGGTCACGCCGCCGGCGGGCGACACCACCGCGCCGGCCGCGCCGACGCTTGCGCTCACCAGGAACGTGAACGGGTATGTCAGCGGCGACAAGCCGGTGGTCAGCGGCAGCGCCGAAGCGAACGCCACGGTCAAGGTGTACAGCGGCGCCACCCTGGTCGCCACCACCACCGCCGGCGCCAACGGTACGTATTCGGTTGCCACCTCGGCCCTGGCCGACGGCATCAATCTGTCGCTGACGGCGCGCGCCACCGATGCCGCCAACAATGTCTCGGTCCCGAGCGCCGCGCTGCTGTTCAGCGTCGACACCGTGGCGCCGGTGGCGCCGACCGCCAGCGTGGTGGTGTCGGCCAGCGGCGCCGCCCTGTTCAACGGCACCGGCGAAGCCGGCAGCACGATCCGCCTGACCAATGCCAGCGCCATCATCGCCGAAGGCACGGTCGCGTCGGACGGCAACTGGAGCCTGGGCGGCAGCACCCTGGCCAACGGCAGCTACGACGTGAGCGTCAGTTCGCTCGACAAGGCCGGCAACAACACCACCGCCACCAAGCACCTGCTGTTTTCGGTCGGCTCGGCGGCCACGGTCACCGGCACGGACGGCGACGATTCCCTGCTGTCCACCCCGGGCAACAACGTCATCGATGGCGGCAGCGGCACCGACTCCGTCAGTTACACGGGCGTACGCGGCAACTACACTGTGGTGCGCGACGACAGCGGCTTCGTAGTCACCGCCAGGAGCGGCGCCGACGGTACGGACTTGCTGCGCAATGTCGAGTCGATCAAGTTCGGCGACTCCACCCTCAAGCTCGAATACGACGACGTGGTGCAGGCCCTGTACGTGGCGTACTTCGGACGCGCGGCCGATTCCGGCGGCCTGGCGGCCTTCCAGAGCCAGCTGGGCGGGCTCAAGGCGCCGCTGACGTTTTCGGGTGTCACCGCCGCCTACGCCACCGATACCGGGGTGCACAGCCTGATCGACAGCTTCGGTGCCAGCACCGAGTCGGCCGCCCTGTACCCGGGCGCCACCAGCGCCTTCGTCACGGCCGTGTTCCAGAATATTTTCGGGCGCGCGCCCGCCGCCGCCGGGCTGTCGTTCTGGACCAATGCGATCGACAACGCCGGCTTGTCGCGCGCCAATGCCTCGCTCTCGATCATGGCCGGGGCACTGGAAAACAGCAGCACCCAGGGCGTGCTCGATGCCAAGCTGGTCAACAACAAGATCATCATCGCCTCGGACTTCACGCTGGCCATCGATAATCCCACCGAAGTGAGCGGCTATGTCGGCATCAATGCCGCCGCCGCCGTGCGCAGCATGCTCGCCAGCGTGACGGCCAGCACCGATATCGCGGCCTTCCAGGCCGTCATCGCCAGCACCATCGCGTCCCTGCCGGGCCTCGGTGCGCAAACCGTCGCCGGGATGATGCAGATCGATAGCGTGCAGTCCGGCGCCGATCTGCTTGACACGCCGATCGGCCTGGTCGGCGTCCAGCATGGCGGCCTGATCGACGCGGTCATGTAAAGCGCAGCCGTTTCCAGGCGCCGCCACAACGGGCGCCTTACCCCTTTTCCGGGGTAAGGCGCCCGTTTTTTGTGGGCGGCCCAGGCCTTGGCGCACCAGCATTTAAATTCTCGAGAGCAATATTTAGTTGCTATATTTACACATGACATGAAATTTGTTTGACGGCAATACTCAAGTTTGAAATACTGCCGCGCATGTCGAGCAATACCCGGCAACGTTCCAAACCTGCCTGCGGTTGCGTTCACCTTCGTTATCCGGCATGATTTGGAATCCTTTCCATTTTCACTGCAAGCCTACTGCAAGCCAATCTTCATGCCTAAGCTATCCGATCTCGACACTGTCCTCTCCGGTCTGAACCATATTGACTCCCTGCTCGGCGGGGGACCCGACTGGAACTTTCTGACGCCTGTCGGCAATACGATCCGCTACACGTTTTCGATTGCTTCCAACAACGAACACGATAACCACGCCGGGACTGGCCTGCTGGCCTTCAGCGCGGGCCAGCAGGCCGGCACCCGGGCGGCCATGGCGACGCTGAGCGCGATCACCGGCATCGTGTTCGTCGAAACGGCCGATGGCAACGTCGCCGACGTGCACCTGGCGTCGAAGGATCTGGGCGGCGGCACGGCGGGCCTGGCCAGCTGGGGGTCCGGCCATTCCTACTCGGGCGACGAGTTGCTCAGCTTTAGCGCGGAGGCGTATGTGTATCTGGACGATGTCGCCGCTGCCGCTCCCGAGAACGCCAACCTGGCGCCCGGCTCCGGCGGCCTGGAAATCCTGCTGCACGAACTGGGCCATATGATGGGCTTGAAGCATCCGTTCGATGGCAATATCCGTTTGCCCGGCGCCGAGGACAATACCAGCAACACGCTGCTGTCCTACACCGGGCAAGGCGGTCCCTACAGCAACTTCAGCCCGTACGATATCGCGGCACTGAAATGGCTGTACGGCGGCGACGGCCTGCGCGGCGCGCTCGGCATCAACTCGACCGGTGGCGGACGCTATTTCACCGGCACCAATCGCGCCGACAGCCTGACCGGCACCGCTGCCAACGACCGCCTCGAAGGCGGCGGCGGCGACGATGCGCTCAACGGCGGCAACGGCACCGATACCGCCGTCTTCCGCGGCAACTACGCCTCCTACACGGTGACTAACCTCGGCGGCGGCAAGGTGCGCGTCAGCGGCGCCGACGGCACCGACACCCTGACCTCGGTCGAAGTGCTCAAGTTCGACGACCAGAGCGTGCAGTCGCCCCAGGTGCTCACCCCGCCGCCAGTGGTGACGCCGCCGCCGGTCACGCCGCCGGTCACGCCGCCGCCGGTTGCCCCGCCGGTGCTTACCCCTCCCGCGGGCGACACCAGCGCGCCGGGGGCGCCGACGCTCACCGTCAGCAAGAACCCGAACGGCTACGTGGCCGGCGACAAGCCGGTGGTCAGCGGCAGCGCCGAAGCCAACGCCACGGTCAAGGTGTACAGCGGCGCCACCCTGGTCGCCACCACCACCGCCGGCGCCAATGGTGCCTGGTCGGTTGCCACCTCGGCCCTGGCCGACGGCATGAATGTGTCGCTGACGGCGCGCGCCACCGATGCCGCCAACAATGTCTCGGCCCCGAGCGCCGCGCTGCAGTTCAATGTCGACACGAAGGCGCCGGCAGTGCCGAGCGCCAGCGTGCTGGTCGCGGCCAGCGGCAGCGTGCAGTTCAGCGGCACCGGCGAAGTGGGCAGCACGATCCGCCTGAGCAACGCCGACGCCATCATCGCCGAGGGCACGGTCGCGGCCGACGGCCGCTGGAGCCTGGGCGGCAGCACCCTTGCCAACGGCAAGTACGACGTCACCGTGAGTTCGCTCGACAAGGCCGGCAACGCCACCGCCGCCGCCAAGCACCTGCTGTTTACGCTCGGGCCGACGGACGTGACTGTCGTCACCGGCACGGCCGGCGACGATTCGCTGCTATCCACTCCGGGCAACGACCTCATCGACGGCGCCGGCGGCACCGACACAGTCAGCTTCCCAGGCTTGCGCGGCAATTACCACGTGGTGCGCGACACCAGCGGTTTCGTGGTCACCGCCAGGAGCGGCGCCGGCGGCATGGACTTGCTGCGCAATGTCGAGTCGATCAAGTTCGGCGACACCACCCTCAAGCTCGAATACGACGACGTGGTGCAGGCGCTGTACCTGGCCTACTTCGGCCGCGCGGCCGATTCCGGCGGCCTGGCAGCCTTCCAGAGCCAGCTGGGCGGCCTCAAGGCGCCGCTGACGTTTTCGGCCGTTACCGCCGCCTACGCCTCCGATGCCGGGCTGCACAGCCTGATCGACAGTTTCGGTTCCAGCGCCGAATCGGCCGCCCTGTACCCGGGCGCCACCAGCGCCTTCGTCACGGCCGTGTTCCAGAACATCCTCGGGCGCGCCCCGGCCGCCGCCGGCCTGTCGTTCTGGACCAATGCGATCGATAACGCCGGCTTGTCGCGCGCCAATGCCTCGCTCTCGATCATGGCCGGGGCGCTGGAAAACACCAGCACCCAGGGCTTGCTCGACGCCAAGCTGGTCAACAACAAGATCACCATCGCCTCCGACTTCACCCTGGCCATCGACAATCCGGCCGAAGTGAGCGGCTACGTCGGCATCAAGGCCGCCGCCGCCGTGCGCGGCATGCTCGCCAGCGTGACGGCCAGCACCGATATCGCCGCGTTCCAGGCCATCATCGCCAAAACGCTCGCGTCCCTGCCCGGCATCGGCGCCCAGACCGGGTCGGCGAAGATGCCGTTCGACACCGTGCAACTTGACACCGGCCTGCCCGACACCCCGGTCGCCCTGGTCGGCCTGCAGCACGGCGGCCTGATCGACGCGGTGATGTAAAGCGCGGCCTTTTCCAGGCTCGGCCACAGCGGGCGTCTTACCCATTCCGGGTAAGGCGCCCGTTTTTTGTGGTTTATTGGCGAAACGGGGTGCCTGATTTGTAACCGGGTTTGACGTCAATACTTGCTTTTGGGATACTTACGGTTATCGCCGGTAACTATGCCGGCCCGCTTCCCGCCAGCCTGCCCTGCGCTACCCGCACGGGTCCGGCCCATCACCCCCCCTTTTCAGAGTCTGCGCATGACCACCGTTTCCGATATCGAAATCGTCCGCCTGTCCGGCTTCAACAACATCGACGCCCTGCTGAGCTCGGGACCGGGCTGGAATTTCCTCGGCACCGGCGCGCGCTCGCTGAGCTACACTTTTTCCGTGGCCAGCGGCAATGAAGCCTCCCGCACCGGACAGGCCGCGTTTTCGCCGGCCCAGCAAACGGCGACGCGCACGGCGCTGGCCTACATCACCAGCCTGACCGGGATCGGCTTTACCGAAACGGGCGACGGCAGCCGCGCCCAGATCCACATGGCCTCGATCAATATCGCCGACGCCGATACCATGGGCCTGTGCAGCTGGATGACGAGCTACACGCCGCCGAGCTACGGCACCACGGTGCGCGATTTGACCGCCAAGGCGTATATCTACCTCGACAATGTGGAGTTTCGCGCCCAAAACGCCGATCTGAGCCTGGGCGGCCCCGGCTACGAAATCCTGCTGCACGAACTGGGCCACATGCTGGGCTTGAAGCACCCCTTCGAGGGCGACGAGCAGTTGCCCTACGACGATGACCACACCGGCAATACCCTGATGTCCTACGATTGGGTGGGCGGCCCGTACCAGACCTACAGCCCCTACGATATCGCCGCGCTCAACTGGCTGTACGGCCGCGACGGCCTCGGCGGCACCTATGGCGTGGGCAGCGGCAAGGATTACTTCACCGGGCGCGACATCGCCGAGCGCCTCACCGGCACCTACAACAGCGAAGTGATCGAAGGGGCGGGCGGCGACGACGATATCGATGGCGGCGCCGGCAACGATGTGGCCTATTACGTCGGGCCGCGCGCCAATTACGACGTTACCCGTATCGCGGCCGGCTATGTGGTGTCCGACCGGGTCGGCGACGAAGGCTATGACGTGCTGAAAAATATCGAAACGCTGCGCTTTTCCAACGGCAACGTGTCGCTCGACTACGAAGCCGTCGTGCAAGCCCTGTACGTGGGTTACTTCGGGCGCGCCGCCGACTACAACGGCATGCTCAGCTTCCAGAACCAGCTGGCCACCCTGGGCGCCCCGCGCGACATGAGCGCGCTGGCGGCGGCCTACACCAAGGATGCCGGCCTGCACGCGCTGATCGACAGTTTCGCCGCCAGCGCCGAATCGGCCGCCCTGTATCCGGGCGACACCGCCACGTTTGTGAAGGGCATCTTCCAGAACGTGTTCGGACGCGCCCCGGCCAGCGCCGGCCTGTCGTTCTGGACCGATGCGATCGACCACAAGGGCTTGTCCAAGGCGAATGCCTCGCTGTCGATCATGTCCGGCGCGCTCGACAACAAGACCGTCCAGGGCGTCCTCGACGCCAAGCTGATCAACAACAAGCTGGCGGTGGCCTCGGGCTTTACCCTGTCCATCGATACCGCCGCTGAAATCGCCGGTTATGGCACCAAGGCGGCGGCGGCGTCGGTGCGCACCATGCTCGGCGCGGTCACCGCCACCACCGACCTGACTGCCTACCAGAGCACCATCAAGGCGACTCTGGGCGCCATGACCGGCGCGGTGCGCGTCGCCGGCGACCTGCCCGAGGACCTGCCTATCGCCTACGCCGACCTGATTGGCATCGGCTTCCAGGCGTGGGAGCAGACGCTGGTATAGTGAAGCCTTGCGCGGCCCGGCCAGGCGCCGGCCGCGGTGGCAGCGCAGGCGGGTCAACATCGAAGGAATGAATCATGCTGGTTGATATCAACGGCGGCAGCGGCGTCGACACGGTCGGTTTCGCCGGCTTGCGGGCCGACTACAACATCACCACCGGCGCCGGCGGTTACGCCGTGCTGCCCAAGAGCGGCGCCATCGGCGGCCTCAAGCTGCTGGCCAATATCGAACGCTTCAAGTTCAGCGACAGCACCGTCAATGTCGAATACGACTCGGTCGTGCAAGCCCTGTACGTGGCCTATTTCGGCCGCGCCGCCGATTATGCCGGCATGCAGAGCTTCCAGGACCAGCTGGCCAAGCTGGGCGCGCCGCGCGACATCGCCGGCATCAGCGCCGCCTACAACACCAATCCCGGCCTGCACAAGCTGATCGACAGTTTCAGCGCCAGCGCCGAATCGGATGCGCTGTATCCGGACGGCACCGGCGCGTTCGTTGAAGCGGTCTTCAAGAACGTGCTCGGCCGCAGCCCGGCCGAGGCCGGCCTGGCGTTCTGGAGCGAGGCCATCGACAGCGGCGCGCTCTCGCGCGCCAACGCCGCCATGTCGATCATGTCGGGCGCCCTGCAAAACCTCACGCCCCAGGGCTTGCTCGACGCCCAGCGCATCGGCAATACGCTGGCGGTGGCTTCCGACTTCACCCTGGCGATCGACCGCCCGTCCGAAATCGCCGGCTACGGCACCACCCTGGCCGCCTCGATGGTGCGCACCATGCTCGCCAGCGTTACCGCCGGCAGCGATGTCGAGGCGTTTCACGCGGTGATCAAGACCATGCTGGCGGTCATGTCGGGCGAACTGCACACGACCCTGGACGCTCCCGCGGCGCCAGAGGCGCCGCCGCTGCTGCTGGTGGGCGTGGCGCCGGCGGCGTGGGAAGGCGGACTGGCCTGAGCGCACTGGCATAATGGCGGCTTTGCCCCCAAGGACGCCGCCGTGAGCCAGGAAGACCGTTTTGTCGACATCGAGATCAAGCTCGCACACCAGGAAGACCTGGTCGAATCCCTGAACCAGATGGTGTACCAGCAAGGCCGCCGCATCGACCAGCTCGATGCGATGGTCGCCAAGCTGGCCGAACACATCCGCAACAATGCCCAGTCGGGACCGAATCCGGTCAACGACCGCCCGCCGCATTACTGATCTTTCACCCGTCAATACGGCGCTGCCGGCGCCGGCATGCATACATCGTCGCGGATGACGCAGCGATGGCATGCTGATATGATCGTGCGCTCATGCGCTGCCAGCTATCCGTCGGCAGCTTTACTTAGCGCTCGTGAAAGATGCCATGAACCGTCCAAACATGCTTATCGTTGCCGCCAGCCTGGCGCTGGTCAATGTCGCCGCCATCGCCGCACCTGCCGCGCCGGCCACCGCCCTGGTCGCGACCAACCCCTTCGCCAAACTCAGCACGCTGCCGTTCCATTACCCGGCATTCGACAAGATCAAGGACGAGCATTTCCTGCCCGCCTACGCGGCCGGCATGAGCGATCACCTGCGCGAAGTCGACACCATCGCCAACAATCGCAAGGCGCCGACGTTCGACAATACCGTGGTGGCGCTGGAGCGCTCGGGCCAGCTGCTCACGCGCGTGGCGACCACCTTCTCGGCCCTGCAGGGCGCCAACACCAACGATACGCTGGACGCCATCGATCGTGAAATGTCGCCCAAGCTGGCCGCGCACAACGATGCGGTCTTCCTCAACGCCAAGCTGTACCAGCGCGTCAAGACCCTGTACGACAAGCGCGCCAAGCTGGGCCTGGACGCCGAATCGAAGCACCTGCTCGAGCGCTATCACAAGGACTTCGTGCGCGCCGGCGCCAGGCTGTCGGCCGAGGACAAGGAAAAGCTGAAAGCGTTCAACAGCGAAATCGCCACCATGCAGACCACGTTCACCCAGAACGTGCTCAAGGAAACCAACGCCTCGGCGCTGATCGTCGACACCCGCGCCGAACTGGCCGGCATGAGCGAAGCGGCGATCGATGCCGCCGCGGCCGACGCCAAGACGCGCGGCCACGATGGCAAGTTCGCCGTCGCGCTGATCAACACCAGCGGCCAGCCGCCGCTGGCGGTGCTGACCAACCGCGCCGTGCGCGAACGCCTGATGACCGCCTCGCTTCAGCGCGGCAGCCGCGGCGGCGAATTCGACAACCGCGCCGTCGTCGTCAAGCTGGCCAAGCTGCGCGCCGAACGCGCCGCCTTGCTCGGCTACCCGAACTTCGCCGCCTACTCGCTGGAAGACCAGACCGCCAAGGACACGGGCGCCGTCAACAAGCTGCTGTCGGAACTGGCCAAGCCGGCCGTGACCAACGCACGCAAGGAAGCGGACGATATCCAGAAGGTCATCGACGCCGAGAAGGGCGGATTCAAGGTCGGCGCGGCCGACTGGGCCTTCTACACCGACAAGGTGCGCGCCCAGCGCTTCAATTTCGACGAAAACCAGCTCAAGCCGTACTTCGAGCTCGACAACGTGCTGGTCAACGGCGTGTTCTTCGCGGCCGAAAAGCTGTACGGCCTGAAGTTCAAGGAACGCAAGGACCTGCCGGTGTACCACCCGGACGTGCGCGTGTACGACGTGTTCGATGCCAACGGCAAGCAGCTGGCCATCTTCCTGGCCGATATGTACGCGCGCAGCAACAAGCAGGGTGGCGCGTGGATGAACGAATACGTATCGCAGTCGGGCCTGATGGGCACCCGCTCGGTCGTCGCCAACCACCTGAACATTCCCAAGCCGCCGGCGGGCGAGCCGACCCTGCTGACGGTCGATGAAGTCAAGACCACGTTCCACGAATTCGGCCACGCGCTGCACGGCATGTTCTCGAACGTGAAGTACCCGCGCTTCTCGGGCACCAACGTGCCGCGCGACTTCGTCGAATATCCGTCGCAGGTCAACGAAATGTGGATGATCGCGCCGGAAGTGCTGGCCAACTACGCCAGGCATTACAAGACCGGCGAAGCGATGCCGAAGGAGTTGCTCGACAAGGTCATCGCCTCGAAAAAATTCAACCAGGGTTTCCTGACCACGGAATATCTGGCGGCGTCGCTGGTGGACCAGCGCTGGCACCAGCTGAGCGCGGCGCAAGTGCCGAGCGACGTGCTCGGTTTTGAAGCGGCCGCGCTGAAGGAAGCCGGCGTCGATTTCGCGCCGGTGCCGCCGCGCTACCGCACGACTTACTTCTCGCACAGTTTCTCGGGCGGTTACTCGGCCGGTTACTACGCTTACCTGTGGAGCGAGAAGCTGGACGCCGACACGGTCGAATGGTTCAAGGAAAATGGCGGCCTGCAGCGCAAGAACGGCGACCATTTCCGCAAGACCTTGCTCTCGCGCGGCGGCACGGCCGATGCGCTCGACCTGTTCCGCAATTTCCGCGGCCGCGAGCCGAAGATCGAGCCGTTGCTGAACCGTCGCGGTTTGAACGCCAACTAAGACCGCGCCTGGGCATCTGCCCGGGCAGGCATCTTTAAAACCGTCGTTCCCGCGCCAAGGCGCGGGGACGGCGGCTCTTCCTCCTTCTGCGCAAAACACCATGACACGTCCCTCATTAATGATCATCGCGGCCAGCCTGGCCGTGGCTAACTTCGCCTTCCTCGCGCCCGCTTGCGCCGCGCTCGACGCCGCCAACCCGTTCGCCAGCATCAGCACCTTGCCGTTCAACTACCCGGCCTTCGACAAGATCAAGAACGAGCACTTCGCCCCGGCCTTTGCCGAAGGCATGCGCCAGCACGCCGCCGAAGTCGATGCCATCGCCAGCAACCGCAAGCCGGCCACCTTCGAGAACACCATCGTCGCGCTGGAACGCTCGGACAAGCTGCTCTCGCGCACCGGTACCGCCTTCGGCATTTTTTCCGGCGGCAGTACCAACGACACCATCAAGGGCCTGGAGCGCGAACTGGCGCCCAAGCTGGCCGCCCACCGCGACGCCATGCTGCTGAATAAAAAACTGTTCGACCGCATCGAGACCCTGTACGCCAGGCGCGCCAAGCTGCGCCTGGATGCCGAATCGGCGTTTCTGCTGGAACGCTACCGCAAGGACTTCGTGCGCGCCGGCGCCAAACTGAACGTCGCCGACAAGGACAAGCTCAAAGGCTATAACGCCGAACTGGCGACCCTGCAAACCACCTTCAGCCAGAACGTGCTGAGCGAAGCGAACGCCGCCGCGCTGGTGGTCGATACCCGCGCCGAACTGGCCGGCATGTCCGACGCCGCCATCGATGCCGCCGCCGGCGTCGCCAAAAAACGCGGCCTGGAAGGCAAGTTCGCCATTCCCGTCACCAACACCACCGGCCAGGCGCCGCTGTCGGTGCTGACCGACCGCTCGGTGCGCGAACGCCTGCTGGCGGCGTCGCTCGCGCGCGGCAGCCGCGGCGGGGAATTCGACAACACCGGCGTCGTGCTCAAGATCGCCAGGCTGCGTGCCGAGCGCGCGGCCCTGCTCGGCTACGCCAACCACGCCGCCTACATGCTGGAGGACCAGACCGCCAGGGACACCGGCACGGTCAACAAGCTCTTGAGCGAGCTGGCCAAGCCGGCGGTGGCGAACGCGCGCAAGGAAGCGGCCGACATCCAGAACGTCATCGACGCCGGCAAGGGCGGCTTCCAGCTGGCCGCCCACGACTGGGCCTTCTACAGCGACAAGGTGCGCGCAGAACGCTTCAATTTCGACCAGAGCCAGCTGCGTCCCTATTTTGAACTGGACAATGTGTTGACCAACGGCGTGTTCTACGCCGCCGGCAAGGTCTACGGCTTGAGCTTCAAGGAACGCAAGGACTTGCCGGTGTACGACCCCGACATGCGCGTGTTCGACGTGATCGATGCCAACGGCAAGCCGCTGGCCATCTTCGTGGCCGACTTTTACGCGCGCGGCAACAAGCGCGGCGGCGCCTGGGCCAATGCCTACGTGCCCCAGTCGCACCTGATGGGCACGCGCCCGGTCATCGGCAACCACCTGAACATTCCCAAGCCGCCCGCGGGCGAGCCGACCCTGCTCACCTACGACGAACTGCGCACCCTGTTCCACGAGTTCGGCCATGCGCTGCACGGCATGTTCTCGGACGTGAAATATCCGCGCTTCGCCGGCACCGGCGTGCCGCGCGACTTCGTCGAGTTCCCCTCGCAGGTCAATGAAATGTGGTCCGTCTGGCCCGAAGTGCTGGCCAACTACGCCAAGCACTACAAGACCGGCGAGCCGATGCCCAAGGAATTGCTCGACAAGGTAATCGCGTCGAAGCAGTTCAACGAAGGCTACCGCACCACCGAGTACCTGGCGTCGGCCATCGTGGACCAGCGCTGGCACCAGCTGAGCGCGGCGCAGATTCCGGCTGATGTCGTGGCCTTCGAGGCAGCCGCATTGAAAGAGGCCGGTGTCGACTTCGCGCCGGTGCCGCCACGCTATCGCAGCACCTACTTTTCGCACGTGTTCTCGGGCGGTTATTCGGCCGGATACTACGGTTACCTGTGGAGTGAAAAGTTAGATGCCGATACCGTCGGTTGGTTCAATGAAAACGGCGGCTTGTCGCGCAAGAACGGCGACCACTTCCGCAAGACGCTGTTGTCGAAAGGCGGCACGCTCGATGCCATGCAGATGTACCGCAACTTCCGCGGCCGCGATGCGACCATCGAGCCGCTGCTGGAACGCCGCGGACTGAACGCCAAGTAAGCCCGGCTGACCCCTCAACAATGCCGTTCGTTCAGAACGGCATTTTTTTGTCCCGGGTACTTTGCCGGCCGCGTGCGCCGATGCGCGATAATGGTGGCGCCAATTTCCTTCATGGGGCCATATTGACCGACATCGCGGTACTTCCCAAATATCTGCAGAACCGCCTCCAGGCGGCGTTGAGACCGGACGAGCGCCTGGTCTGGGTCGGCCAGCCGATCGCCCAGCACTATATGAAACGGGAGGCACACGAGCTTCGTACCGCTTTTGTAGCGATGGTGGTAATCGGGCTGCTGTGGATTGTCGGCGGCATCGCCCGTACGCTCCTGCACGGCCTCGACTTCGATTTTCTGCCGCTGATCGGCGTGCCGTTTCTGCTGGGCGGCGTGCTCGGATTGCGGGCACCCTCCAGGCTCGAGGAACAAGCACGCTTCGTGGTGTACGCCATCACCAGCGAGCGCGTCATTCTTTTGGGCGGCGACGATCCCGAAACGATCAGGACGTATCGTCCCGCGCAGTTGCAGCAAATCGAACGCACCGAGCATGCCGGCGGCTGGGGCGACCTGATACTGGAAACCGAACACGAATACGACGGTGACAGCTATACGACGAACCGCTACGGCATGCTCGGCATTGCCGGGGTGCGGCGCGTGCATGGGCTCATCGCGGCGCTGGCGGCAACGCTGCCGCTGGCGCCGAACACACCGCATGCCAGCTTCCAGCGCTGCCTCATCACGCCCGATATCGGCCCCTTGCCGGACAAGCTGCGCCAGGCGCTGCGCGCGGAAATGGCGCCGGACGAACGGCTGGTCTGGGCCGCGCAGCCCATCCCTGACAGTTATCTGAAAAGAGGTTTGGTGGAGCAATCCTTTTTTATCGTGTGGACGCTCTTTAGCCTGTTTCTCACCGGGTTTCTGGCCCAGGCAATGTGGCAAACCCATCGGCCGGGAGACATCGCCCCATTGATGCTGGGCGTGCCGTTGATGTTTCTGTGGATTGGTTTTTACCACCTGTATCAGCCGTTCAAGATGCGCAAGGCTGCGCTCAGCGTGGTGCATGCCATTACCACCGGACGGGCCCTGACGATCGACGCCAGCGGTCCGCTCATCACGCGTACCTACGCACCGGCCGGCCTGGTGCATGCCGACTGCCTCGGCGGCCGTGACGACAGCGGCGACCTCCTGCTCGAACCCGCATCGGAGGTGCTGTCCAATAGCGCGAACCGTGTGCAGCGTTATGGTTTTTTGGGCATCGACGAGGTGCGCCATGTCGAGCGCCTCATCGGCCATCTGAAGCAAACGCCGGTACGCCCCAGCTTCCTTGATAAAAATTGGTATAGCGACAATGCTCTATAATCAGGCACGTCCCTCTTTCCGAACGTTGCCTCTATGCTCACACCTCGCTTTCTCCCGCTCGCGTCCGTCCTGCTGTGCGCCCTTGGCCTGGCGGCCTGTACCACCGCACCTGTACGGCCTCCCGAAGTACAGCTGACCGAAGAGCCGGGCGAGTCCGGCCCGCGCTGCAGCGGCGCCGACTGTTGTACCGATGCCGAAGCGCTCGAATTCGGGCCGCAGCGCCTGTATTGCAATGCGCTGGCGCTGGACAACGAAGGCAAGAGCGCCGCCTCGACGGCCGCCCTGCAGCAAGCCATCGCCGGCGCCCGCGCCGAGAAAGTGCGCGCGCATGACGCCTCCGCGGTGCTGTGCCACGCGTACGGGCTCGACGCCCAGCGTGCCAGCGACAGCGGCGACCAGGCCGCCGGCCGTACCGGTTACGCCGCCGCCGTGCAAGCCTGCCGGGCCGGGTTCGGCAAGGAATCGAACCAGGTTGCCCAGGCCTTGCTCGACAGCGCCGAGCAGCGCATGCAGATGAAGGAGCTCGGCAACGTCCAGGCCGACATGACCGAGGTGCTGGCGCAGGCGCGCAAAAACGTCAATGCGCAGCTCGAAGCGGATGCGGCGGACGCGCTCGGACGCCTGATGGGCCTGATGGGCGACGTGGCCGCCGAGCGCCGCCTGTTGAACGAAGCGCTGGAGCTGCGCCGCAAGATCCATGGCGAGGACAGTTACCATGTCGGCATGAGTTATGTGAACCTGGGCGGCAGCTACATGCGCCAGAACGACAACCCGACCGGCCGTCAATGGTACGAGCGCGCCATCGCGGTGTATGGCACCACGCTCGGCATGGCCGACCCGGTGACGCTGGAAGTACGCGCCGCGCATGCGATGAGCTTCAGCGCGGAGCGCAACCACAAGCGCGCCCAGGAACTGTTCGAGGCGATGCTGCCGCAGGCCGTGCAAACCTTCGGCGCGCAGTCCGAGGAAACGGTCGCCATCATCAACGACATCGGCGGCATGCACGAGCATCAGGGCCAGAATCCGGCCGCCTTGCTGCGCTACGAGGAAGTGCTGGCGATCCGGCGCGTCACCATGCCCAATACGGTCAAGCACGGCCGCTCCGCCATGCTGGCCGCCACGCTCAAGCGCAGGGTCGCCGGCTGCGGCGGCGCCAGCGCGGTCGATGCGGAAGTCAAGTCCATCGCCGCGCACTTGCGTGCCTCGATGGACAAGGATGCGGACGCGCGCGAGTACGTGGCCGGCGCCTCGGTCTTCAATGACAAGTGCGGGCTGCCGGCGCCGCGTGGTGCGCGCAAGAAGAAATAAGCTGAACCATATGCTGGTCGTCACGCACGCGCCGACGGTGTTTTCCATCGATGGTTTTCTCGATGCGCGCGAGTGCGGCGAGCTGATCGCGCTGGCCGAGGCGCGCGGCTTTGCCGCCGCCGGCGTGCGCACCGCGCAAGGCGCCCGACCGATGCCGACGATCCGCAATAACGAGCGGGCCCAGTTCGAGGCGCCCGACTGGATCGCCCTGCTGTGGCAGCGCCTGGCGGCAGCCGGCATGCCCGGACTCGATGGCCAGGCTGCGCTTGGGTTGCCGCGCGAACTGCGTTTCTACAAGTACGCGGCCGGGCAGCGCTTCAAGATGCACAAGGATGGCCCGTGGACCGAAGATGGCCTGAGCAGCAAGCTGACCTTCCTCGTGTACCTGAACCAAGGCTACGAGGGCGGCGACACGGTTTTCAAGGAATTCCGCGTCACGCCGAAGACCGGCTCGGCCCTGCTGTTCGTGCACGACACCTGGCATGAAGGCGCCGCGCTGACCGGCGGCATCAAGTATGTGCTGCGTTCGGATGTGCTGTACAGCCCGGGCAACCCCCAACTGGATAGGAAACATGCCGGAAATCCCTGAATTTGCAGAACAATACACACCTGCCGAACGGACGCGCATCCGGCTGCTCATCATCCCCCCGGTGATCGGGGTGGCGGTGGGGGCCAAGCTGTGGTTCTTTCCCTGGCTGGCGGCGTTTTCCGCGACAGCCGAGTGCAGCGACATCGGCGGCGTCAATGGCATCGTCGTGCTGAACTACGGCCTGTTCGTCGGCTTGCCGCTCCTCATTGCGGCCGTGGTCGGCCTGGTGTTCGGCATTCCCGGGTTTAAGAGCCTGCGCAGCGGACAGTTTCCTGCCCCCGGCAGCAAGGTGTTCTCGCCCAGGCGCATCCTGCGTGGCCGGCTTGCCACCCTGTACGGCGCGGCCCGGGTGCTGCTCACCGCAGCTTGCCTGGGCATGGCGATATGGGGCTGTTTTGCGGCGGGCGTGACGGCAAAAGCACAGGCCAAACCGTGCACTGCGGCGTCCGTTGCCTCGATGACACTTCACCCGAAAGCATCATGAAAAAGTTTATCGCACGGTCGGCCTGCATGTTGGCCTTCTCGACTTCGGCGCTTGCCTGCAGTTACCACAACGCTTCCCCGGCCAAGGTCGACAAGCTGGCGGTCAGCAATACCTCGTTCAGCGTATTGGATGAACCGCGCATGGTCACGTCCCTGGCAACGCTGAAGAATGCGTCCGCCGACGGTGTCAGGGACGTCATGCTCGAAGTGAAATACTTCGACGCCAACCACGTCCACGTCGATACCGTGACCCAGTCTGTCGATGACCTGGTCGTGCCAGCGTCGGGTGAGGTGGCGTTCCGCATTCGCGCAGTCGCCGCGCGGCCCAAAGAGGCTTACGTTTCACAGGAAATTCGCATCATTTCGGCCGAGGCGATCAAGGTGCACAGCGAGCCGTCGACGATGTCGGTACTGCTCGATTATCTGTACAGCTGGGGACCGATGCTGTTGCTGGTCGGTGTGTTTCTTTTCTTTATCAAGCGCGTGAGCGGCAAAAACTCTCTGCAAAAAAGAACGCTGGCGCTGCTGGACGCGCAGGGCGCCCACCTCGACGCACAGCTGCGTTTGCTTGAACGGCTGGCTGTTGCCGCCGAAGCGCAAGCACGCCGTTCCGGCCCGCCCGCGCCCGGCTGAACCATCCTGACGAGGGCGCATCATGCAACTGCGTACGCTGCTGTTCATCGGCCTGAGCGCCGCCCATGCCCTGGTCGCCTGGATCTGGGCCGATACCAGCACCCTCGGGCCGGCCATCGCCGCCACCATCTACGGCCCCTTGTTCGTGCTCGATGCGATCAAGCTGCCGGTGTTCGGCGGTTGGCCGTCCGGCGGCTGGGCCGCGCCATCCCTGCTGGGCTGGGCCTGCGTGGTGCTGTTCTGGGCTGCCATCTGGTGGAGCGTGGCGGTTTTGCTGGCGCGTTCGTGTCGTCGCTGATCGGCCACGCGGCGGCCGGTGCCACCGTGTTCCTCGCCCATGCGCCGGGTGCTCCCCCGCGCTCGCTGCTGTTCGGCCTGGGCGCCAGCCTGCTGGCGTGGCTGGCGCTGCGGGGCGCGCTGCCGTTTGCGGCGCTGGCGCTGGCGGCCTGCTCGCATCCCCTGCTCGACCTGCTGGTCGGGGTGCATCCTGTTCCCCTGTTCTGGCCCTTGCCGCTGGCGCAGGTCGAGTCGCCCATCGGGTTGCTGCCCAGTGCCGGGCGCCTGCGCTTCACCAACGTCTATTTGTGGCGCAACCTGCTGATCGAATGCCTGGTGCTGCTGCCGCCGTGCGCCCTCATCGTTGCGCTGGCCCGCCAGGTGGCATGGCGCAGGATCGCCGTGGCAAGCCTTGTGGCTGGACCCTGTTGGGCGCTGGCAGTCGCCTGGTCGCTGCGCATCCATGGTTGACTCGGCCATTCACTGCACTTGGTTAATGTTAAGATAATGCAACCCAAACATCATTGCGACAAAGGTATTATGCGCCGCCATATCAATATGTTCATCCTCCCCCTGCTGCTGTGCGCTGCCGCGACGTCGCTGGCAAAAGGGCCTCAGCTTGCGTCGATCACCGATGCCCAGGCAGCCAAGATCGATGCGGAACTGCAAGTTAAAACCACCAACAAGGCGCTGGAGCAGGCGGTCGCGGAAGCGGCACCGACCATTGCCCCGTTCCTGAAGGCGAATTCCTGCCTCGGCGGCTACGATGCCAGCGCGCTCAATGTGTACGCGGCACCGGGCAAGACCTATCCGAACAACAATTACATCGGTGGCCCGTTGCCGACCATGCGCCGCCACACCAAGGGCGAGTGCGCCACGGTGGTGCGCATCCATGGCTGGGACATGCCGGCCAAGAACGCCCTGCGCTTTGAAGTGGTGTATGTCTCCGACAGCAGCGGCGAGTCGGGCAAGTCGCGTCACGAACTGCAGCGCCAGGCCAGCGGCGAATGGCTGTTCCGTAAATAAGATTGCCTTTGCGAGGAAGACACCGATGTCCCATGTGCGCGCGTCGCTCAAGCGAAAACTGAGCCGGCTCCACAAGCGCCAGGAGCGCGTCTCCATGGAGAAGCGGGCGCGCCACACTTCGCCCTTCTTTTGCTATGCGCCGTTCCGCATTTTTGGGGCAGGCAAGTTCCATGACTTTACCTGTGTCTGAGCGGCCTTTCCTGCGCGTGCTGGTCACCGGCTCGACCATCTGGGACAAGCTGGACACGATACAGCGCGCATTGTCGCAACTGCCGCCGCACAGCGTGATCGTCACCGGCGACACCCCGGGCGCCGATGCCTGCGCGATGGCCGTCGCCACCGGGCTGGGCCTGACCGTGTTGCGCATGAAAAAGAACCGCGCCGACCAGCGCGCCTTCCCCGGCGAAGCCTGGCGCGGCCTGAACGAACGCATGTTAGCTACCGGCATCGATCTGGTGCTGGCTTTCCACGCAGACTACGGCAACCCTGGCTGCGCGCGCGGCACCGTTCACATGGTCGAACTGGCCGGGAAAAGCGGGACCGAGGTACGCATTTTCCGTGCGTAAGGCGGCGCCCTGGCGCTCAAGCTTGCTGCGCTGCGCGATGGATCGCGCCGCCATTTGGGTGTATAAGGACGGTATAGTCATTCCCCCCCAACCGCCATAGGATCAAGCGCAGCAATGAGTGTTCACGAATTACACGGTATTACCTTAGAATCGCTGTTAACCCAACTGGTCGCGCATTACGGCTGGGATGAGCTCGGCAAGCGGATCGATATCAATTGCTTCATCAGCGATCCGAGCATCAAGTCGAGCCTGAAGTTCCTGCGCAAGACCCCGTGGGCGCGTACCAAGGTCGAAGAACTGTATCTGGCGACCACTTTTGACAATGAACGAGGATGACATGTTGAACGACGACACAGCGAACCTGAAGTCGCACCTGAAGACCCTGCATGCCAACCTGGCGCAGACGGAACAGGTCGATGAAGAACTGCAAGGCTTGCTGATGCAGCTCGACGGCGACATCCAGGCCCTGCTGGACAAGCGCGCAGCCGCCGCGCAGGCCACCATCAGCGACGATGCGCTTGCCGAGCAAGCCGAAGCGGCCGACCCGGCCGACCCGGCGGCCTACCTGCTGGCCGAACCCGCCGACACCACCACTTACGGACTGGCCGAGCGGACCCAGGAAATCACGGCCAAATTTGCCGCCGAACATCCGCGCCTGGAGCCCGCCCTGCGCGAGCTGGGCCGCATGCTGTCGAACATGGGTATCTGAACAACGGGGCACAAGCGCCTTCACGCTCGCCCCGGCAGCTGCCTGTTAATGTGGCACAATCGTCACAAGTTATTGAAACATAAGACGTTTTTTCGTTGTAATCGCCTTTGAAAAAGGGTGGGGGCAAGTTGCTCCGGATAGTTTTCCGGTACAATACTGCCCAATGAGCTCCCCAACCAACCTGTTTGCGACCGTCCCGAAACGGTCTAGCCGCGCTCCCGCTGCGCCTTTCCTTCCCATGTCCCGCGCCGAAATGGACGCCCTGGGCTGGGATTCGTGCGACGTCATCCTCGTCACGGGCGACGCCTACATCGACCATCCGAGTTTCGGCATGGCCCTGGTCGGCCGCCTGCTCGAAGCGCAAGGCTTCCGGGTCGGCATCATCGCCCAGCCGGACTGGCTCTCGGCCGAGGCCTTCCGCGTGCTCGGCAAACCCAAGCTGTATTTCGGCGTCACCGCCGGCAACATGGACTCGATGGTCAACCGCTACACGGCCGACCGCAAGATCCGTTCCGACGACGCCTACACGCCCAACGGCGAGCCGAACAAGCGTCCGGACCGCACCGTCACCGTGTACGCCCAGCGCGCGCGCGAAGCGTTTCCCGACGTGCCGGTCATCATCGGTTCAATCGAAGCGTCGCTGCGCCGCATCGCCCACTACGATTACTGGTCCGACAAGGTGCGGCGCTCGGTGCTGCCCGATTCCAAGGCCGACATGCTGCTGTTCGGTAACGCCGAACGCGCGCTGGTCGACCTGACCCACCGCTTGGCAGGCGGCGAAAACATCAAGGATATCCGCAACCTGCGCGGTACCGCGTTCATGGTGCCGCCCGGCTGGCTGCCCGGCGACGACTGGGGCGTGCACAACTCGACCCGGGTCGACGTGCCCGGCAAGGTCGACGCCCACCACGATCCGTACGCGATGGCCCAGGAAGACAAATCGGCCTGCGCCACCGACAACGCCCAGCCCAAGGAAGTGATCAAGCCGATCCGCATCATGTCGCGCGAAGAGCGCCTGGCCATGGCCAAGGAAAAGCACGACAAGACCGTGGTGCGCCTGCCGTCCTACGAAACCGTGAGCATCGACCCGGTGATGTACGCGCACACCTCGCGCGTGTTCCACCTCGAATCGAACCCCGGCAATGCGCGCGCGATGGTGCAGGCGCACGGCGAACGCGACGTTTGGCTCAATCCGCCGCCGCTGCCGCTGGCCATGGACGAGATGGACGGCGTGTACGACATGAACTACGCGCGCGCCCCGCACCCGAGCTACGGCAAGGCCAAGATTCCGGCCTGGGACATGATCCGTTTCTCGGTCAACATCATGCGCGGCTGCTTCGGCGGCTGCACCTTCTGCTCGATCACCGAGCACGAGGGCCGCATCATCCAGAGCCGTTCCGAGCCGTCGATCCTGCGCGAAATCGAGCACATCCGCGACAAGACCAAGGGTTTCACCGGCACCATTTCCGACATGGGCGGCCCGACCGCCAATATGTACCGGCTGGCCTGCAAGGACAAGGAAATCGAAGTGTCCTGCCGCCGCCTGTCGTGCGTGTACCCGACCATCTGCGTCAACCTGGGTACCGACCACAGCAAGCTGATTTCCCTGTACCGCAAGGCGCGCGCCATTCCGGGCATCAAGAAAGTACTGATCAGCTCGGGCCTGCGCTACGACCTGGCCGTGCGTTCGCCGGAATACGTCAAGGAACTGGTCACCCACCACGTGGGCGGCCTGCTCAAGATTGCGCCTGAGCACACCGAGGAAGGTACTTTGTCGAAGATGATGAAGCCCGGTATCGGCGCCTACGACGAATTCAAGGAAATGTTCGACCGTTTCTCGCTGGAAGCGGGCAAGAAGCAGTATCTGATTCCTTATTTCATCGCGGCCCACCCGGGTACCACCGACGAAGACATGCTCAACCTGGCGCTGTGGCTGAAGAAAAACAACTTCAAGCTCGACCAGGTGCAGACCTTCATGCCGACGCCGATGGCGATGGCCACGACCATGTACCACTCGCGCAAGAATCCGCTGAAAAAAGTGACGGCCGATTCCGAGATTGTGGAAACGGCCAAGAGCGGCAAGGTGCGCCGTGCGCACAAGGCGTTCCTGCGCTACCAGGACCCGGCCAACTGGCCGATCCTGCGCGAGACGCTGGTCAAGATGGGCCGTGGCGATTTGATCGGCAATGGCGACCGTCACCTGGTGCCGAGCTGGCAGGCGTCGGAAGACGGCGGCCTGGCCGCCGGCGAGCGCAAGCGCCAGACCTCGGGTGCCGGCACGCTCGACAAGTTCGTCGCCGCGCCCAAGCGCAAGACCGAACGCGCACTGGCGCCGACGCCGTTCATCGCGCCGGAATCGAAGGTGCGTCCGTCGATTCTGGCGACCATCAAGACCAAGCCGAAGGCGGCTCCCGCGGCCAAGGCCGGCGCGCGCCGCAAATAAGACGGGAATTCGTCGCCCCGCGCCGGGTGCAAGCTTGGCGCGGGGGCAACGGTTTCGAGGATTCCGCCTGTCGCATTTGCACCCCCCCAATTGTTGTGCCACGCACACAGTTCGCATTTTTCGCTGTCCCGGCCGGGAAGGTCAGTACAATCGACTCCATACGTTGCTTTAGTGCACACCTAGCGGTGTGACAGACTGATGATCCGATTCCACCTGGCCCGCCGCGCGTCGACGGCTTTCGCGCCCGCGCCGAAAGCTTTGGCGTTCGCCTTGGCGTTCGCCTCGGCGTTCGCCATGTGCGTCAGCCCGCCCGCCCGCGCGCTCGATAAAGTCACCCTCCAGCTCAAGCATACCCACCAGTTCCAGTTCGCCGGCTACTATGCCGCGCTTGAAAAAGGCTTTTACCGCGACGCCGGCCTCGACGTGCTCATTTCCGAGGGCACCGACGGCAACGAGCCCGAACGCAATGTCAGCGCCGGCAAGGCCGAATTCGGGGTCGGCAGCAGCAGCCTGCTGCTGGCGCGCATGGCCGGCAAACCATTGGTGGTGCTGGGCGTGGTGTTCCAGCATTCGCCCTATGTACTCCTGGTAAGCAAGCGCAACGGCGCGCCCGACGTGCGCGATCTCAAGGGCAAGCGCGTGATGATCGGCTCGCTCATCGATGAACTCACCCAGGCCGACGAACTGATCGCTTACCTGAACAAGGAAGGCGTCCCCCCCAGCAGCCTGGTGCGCGTCGACCATAGCTTCAATCCGGAAGACCTGGTCAAGGGCAAGGTCGAGGCTTATTCGGCCTACATCACCAACGAACCCGATTACCTGGACCGCATCGGCTTCGCCTATGACGTGCACAGCCCGCGCGCGGCCGGCATCGATTTTTACGGCGACAACCTGTTCACCAGCGAGCGCCAGATCGCCGCCCACCCCGAGCGCGTGCGCGCCTTCCGCGCCGCCAGCATGAAGGGCTGGGCCTATGCCATGGCCAACCAGGGCGAGATCGCGGACCTGATCCTGTCGAAATACACGCGCCGCCACGACCGCCAGCACCTGCTGTTCGAGGCGCGCCAGATGGAGCCGCTGGTGCAGCCGGTGCTGGTCGAAATCGGCTACATGAATCCGGACCGCTGGCGCCATATCGCCGATATCTACGCCGAACTGGGCATGCTGCCGCGCGGCGCTTCCTTCGACGGCTTCATGTACAGCACCGACCCCGCCGCCGATTACCTGACCTGGCTATACCGCGCGCTGCTGGCGGCCGGCCTGCTGCTGATCGGCGGCACCGCCGTGCACGTGTCGCTGCTGGCGCGCGAACGGCGCCGCGCCGAGGAAAGCATCCGCCAGGGCGAACTGCGTTTTCGCACCATGTTCGAGGAAGCGCCGATGGGCATTGCGCTGATCGATTCGATCAGCGGCCAGTTCAAGGACATCAACCCGCGCTTCGCCGAGATCACCGGGCGCTCCTCGGAAGAGCTCAAGCGCGGCCGCTGCGACGACATTACCCACCCCGACGACGTGGCCAGCGAGGCCGCGCGCATGGCGCAGCTGGGCGCCGGCAGCATCGCCGGCTTCAAGAGCGCGCGCCGCCTGCTGCGCCCCGACGGCACCGTGGTCTGGGTCGACATGTCGATCGCCGCCATCGACGCCGAGGCCAACGCCAGCGCGCACCACCTGTGCATGATCGAGGACGTGACCGAGAAAAAGAGCTCGGAAGCGCTGATCTGGCAGCAGGCCAATTTCGATCCGCTCACGCGCCTGCCCAACCGGCGCATGTTCCACGATCGCCTCGAGCACGACATCCTGCGCTGCCGGCGCGAGGGCACCCGCATCGCGATCCTGTTCATCGACCTCGATCAGTTCAAGGAAGTGAACGACACGCTCGGCCACCAGCAGGGCGACGTGCTGCTGGTCGACGCCGCGCGCCGCATCAGCGGCTGCGTGCGCGATTCGGACACGGTGGCGCGCCTGGGCGGCGACGAGTTCACCGTGATCCTGCCGCAGCTGGGCGAAACCGGCAGCGTGGGCGTGATCGCGCAAAAGATCCTCGATGTGCTGCAGGCGCCGTTTACGCTGGGCCAGGAGCAGGCGTATATCTCGGCCAGCGTCGGCATCACCCTGTACCCGGACGACGCGCGCGATATCGACGACCTGCTCAAGCACGCCGACCAGGCCATGTACGCGGCCAAGAACGCGGGGCGCAACCGCTTCAGCTATTTCACGCCGGCCCTGCAGGTGGCGGCGATCAACCGCATGCGCATGACCAACGACTTGCGCAGCGCCCTCAAGGGCGGCCAGTTCCGCGTGTACTTCCAGCCCATCGTGCACCTGCGCAGCGGGAAGATCCACAAGGCCGAAGCCCTGATCCGCTGGGAGCATCCGCAGCGCGGGCTGGTGAGCCCCCTGGAGTTCATTCCGCTGGCCGAGTCGAGCGGCCTGATTATCGAGATCGGCGAATGGGTGTTCATGGAGTCGGCGCGCTGGGCCAGCCGCTGGCGGCGCGATCATCATCCCGAGTTCCAGGTCAGCGTGAACCAGTCGCCGCTCGAATTCCAGCGCGAAGGCAAGGGTTACGAAGGCTGGCTGGCGCACCTGCGCGAACTGGGCCTGTCCGGCCAGGCGGTGGTGGTCGAGATCACCGAAGGCTTGCTGCTCGACGCCAGCAGCGGCGTGACCGACAAGCTGCTGCAGCTGCGCGACGCCGGCATCCAGGTCGCGCTGGACGATTTCGGCACCGGCTATTCGTCGCTGTCGTACCTGAAAAAATTCGACATCGACTACCTCAAGATCGACCGCTCCTTCACCCGCAACCTGGCGCCCGAGTCGAGCGACATGGCGCTGTCGGAAGCGATCATCGTCATGGCCCACAAGCTTGGCCTGCGCGTGATCGCCGAAGGCGTCGAGACGCACGAGCAGCGCGACCTGCTGCTCGAAGCGGGCTGCGACTACGCCCAGGGCTACCTGTTCGCGCGCCCGGTCCCGGCCGAGGAATTCGACGCCATGCTGATGGCGCAGACGCGCGCCATGGCCGCCGCGGACCTTACTTCGCCAGCCCCACGCTGGCCTGCCTGACCCGCAGCGCCATCGCATTGCGGTGGCGTGCGCGCAGGCGCGCATTGGTGACCAGGCAGCCGAGCGTCTCGCCGACCACCATCACCACGCCGAGCAGCGGCAGCACCAGCATCAGCCCGGCCACCCCGGCCAGCGAGCCGCCCACGAAGATCATCAGCACCGTCATGAGCGGATGGATCTGCAGGCTGCGTCCGAGCGTGAGCGGCATGAAAATGAAGTCGTCCAGCAGGCGCACCGCCACGAACACGCCGATCGCGCCGTAGCCGATCACCGGATTGGACGGCGCGTCGGTGGCGGCCACTACCACCACCATGATGCAGCCGGCCACCGAGCCGACGAACGGCACCCAGGCCAGCACCGCCGAAATGAGCGCCAGCGCGAGCGGCGAGGACACGCCGATCATCCACAGCCCGAGCGCCAGCATGATGGTGTCGATCACGGTCAGCTTGATCAGGCCCTGGAAATAGCGGCGCGCGGTCTGGTCGACTTCGTGCAGCAGGAACAGGGTCTTCTCGAAAAACGCATTCGGCACCGCGCGCGCCAAAAAGCGCTTGAAGCTGGCGCCGTCGCGCAGGAAGAAGAAGGTGAGGAAGGGCGCCAGCAGCAGCGACGGCAGCCAGCCGGCGATCACCACCAGCAGCCCGGCCAGGTGCTGCTGGGCGAAATTGTCGGTGAAGGACTTGAAGCGCCGGTTCACGAGGCGCGTCAGGTGCATCTGTTCGAACACCGGGAATTTTTTCTCGAGCAGCTGCATGGTGTTGCGGACAAACGTCACGCCACCGTCGAGGTAGTGCCCGAGCAGCGCCTGCCACGATTCCTCCGGCACCGCCACGTACGAGAACACCAGTACCAGCACCAGCGAGAGCACGGCCACGAAGCCGCCGCCCACCGTCAGCGCGGCCAGGTCCTGGCCGACGCCGGCGCGGATCAGGCGCTGCATGGGCGCGAGCAGGATGTAGTACAGGACCGTGCCGAAGATGAAGGGAATGGCCAGCCACAGCGTGTGCTCGAGCAGGATCAGGAGCAGGCAGGTGACCGCGATGATCCCGCACCAGACCACGGGTCCTGCGCGATCGCGCGAGTTCATAAGGCTTCCACCTGCGGGCTGCCGCCCATCCAGTCGCGCAGGCGCTGGCCGACCAGGCGCGCCAGGGTCAGCGAAATCTTGTAGCCGATCACGGCGTCGGTTTCCATCAGCCCCAGGAAATCGGCGCGGAAGAACACCGCCAGCTCGCAGTTTTCCATGGCGCGCGCCTGCGCCGTGCGCGGCGAGTCGTCCAGCAGCGCCATGTCGCCGAACACGCTGCCCGGCCCGAGTTCGGACACCACCATGAAGGCACTGCCCTTGGCGCGGCTGATGGCCACCTTGCCCGACGTGACCAGGTACAGGGCCTGGCCTTCCTCGCCCTGGTCGAACACGATTTCGTCGGTCAGGTAGCGCCGTTCATGCATCAGGCCATCGACGATTTTCAGTTCGAGCGGGGTCAGGGAATTGAACAGGACCGAACTTTTAAGGCGGTGCAGGCGTGGCGACAGCGGCGGCGATTTCAGAAAACCAAAGATCAAAGTAACTCCAGAGGGGGATGACACGCACGAGCTCGATTATGCGCCATGCAACTGGCGTGTGCAGCAGATTTGCCGCCGGGCTGCTGTCGTCCGTATTTACCTTAATTTTGCCACAGTAAGAAGAGATGCAATAACTAGTGTAATATGATGCCTCGCAGTAATACTCATTATCATTTACACACTCACTCTCTGTTTGCGGGCCGCGCTGATGCGACGCCTGCGGCGGCGGCCATGTTTTATCCACGAGGAAAGCGCAGTGATCGATATCAAAACCTTCATGTTGGTAATGGCCGTGGGCAATATTGCCTTCGCCATGCTGATGGCGGGTTACGTGCGTTCCGGCTCGGCCCATCCGGCCATGCTCATGTGGAAGTGGGCCAAGGTGATGCAGGGCATGGCCAACCTGCTGGCCTACCTGCAGACTGACGGCGCGCCGCTGTGGATGGGCCTCGGGTCGTCGACGGTGCTGGTGCTGGGCATCATGATCGAAGCGGCGGCCTATTGCGCCTTCTTCGGCTATCAGCGCTGGCGGCGCCTGCTGTATCCGCTCACGGCGGTGGCGCTGCTGCTGTATTACCTGGCGCCGCTGGCCGGCGCCAGCGTGCGCGACCTGGGCGCGATGCTGTCGCTGATGATCGCCCTGTTCACCGCCGCGATGGCGGCCGCGCTGCTGCGTCCGGGCCGCGCGGCATCGGACCTGCAGCGCATTATCGGCATTAACAACCTGGTGTTCTCGGTGGCGATGGCGCTGCGCGCCTGTTTCAGTTCGGCCGGCATGGTGCTCGGCGCAGGCACGCCGGGCGTGCTGCAAAGTGTCGCGTATATCGCCGGCTATCTGCTGATGATCGTGAACGGCTTCGGCTTTCTGCTGCTGTGCAAGGAGAAGGACGACCGCGCGATGGCGCTGCTGGCCACCACCGACAGCCTCACGGGCCTGGTCAACCGGCGCGCGTTTTTCGAGCGTACCGAGAGCGCGCGCATGCTCGCCGCGCGCCTTCGCAGCCCGGTCGCGCTGATGATGCTCGACCTGGACCATTTCAAACGCTTGAACGACCGCTTCGGGCATGCCGCCGGCGACGATGCACTGTGCCTGTTCAGCGCCACCGCGCAGGCGACCTTGCGCGAGCATGACATCATGGGCCGGCTCGGTGGCGAGGAGTTCGCGCTGGTGATGCCGGGGACCTGCCTGACGGGCGCGCTGCAGGCGGCCGAGCGGTTGCGCCTGGCGGTGCTCGGGGCGCGTTTGCCGGCCCTGGAGGAGGCGTACGCGATGACGGTCAGCATCGGGGTGGTGGCGATCGAGGAGGGCGAGCATATCAACGCGGCGCTGGCGCGCGCCGATCACGCGCTGTACGCGGCCAAGAGCGCGGGGCGCAACCGGATCGAGGCGGGGCAGCCGGTGCAGCCGGTGCGGCAGTGCGCTTGATCCCCGTCAGCGATCCAGATCCAGCATCCGCTTCACCTCCACCAGCGGCTCCAGGTGACTGGTCAGCAGCACGCATGCATCCTGCCTTGCGCCCCGTTCTGCGAGCTGCCCGCGCAGGTATTCCACGGCCGCCGCATCGAGCCCGTTGAACGGCTCGTCGAGCAGCAGCAAGCGCACCGGCAAGGCCAGCGCCAGCGATAGCTGTACCTTCTTGTGCTGCCCCAGCGACAAGGTCGGCAGCGCCTGTTCCAGCGTGCCCGTGACCCCGAACGCCTCCAGCTGGCGCTCGACCAGGCGCGCTTCGGCATCCGGATACAGCGCCAGATGCAGGTCGAGGAATTCCTGCACGGTCAGCCACGGCAGGTCCGGCAGGTCGCCGCCGCAGTAAAACGCGGCCAGCCGGTAGGCCAGCGGCTGCGCCGCGCAATCGATGCCGCCCAGCGCGATGGTGCCGCGGTTGGGCGTGAGCGTGCCGGCCACCAGCTTGAGCAAGGTGGTCTTGCCCATGCCGTTGGCGCCGCGCAGCCAGGTGATGCCCGGCTCGATCGCCGCCGAAAAATCGCTGAACACCGGACGCGTATCGAAATGAAAATGCAAACCCTCGATGCGCAGCACCGGCTGCTGTTCTACTCCCATAATTCGCTCCCTACCGCAGTCAACACCAGAATCTGCACCACCACCAGGCCTACCCGCCCGCGCGCCGTAAAGCGCGGGATCGCCACCAGCAGCACCTGGGCCACGCAGCCGAGGATCAGGTAGGCGCGGCCGGCGGGGCGTCCCCACAGGCCATGGACCGCGCCGCCCGCGAACACGATCGCCAGCACCAGCAGCGCGGGCAGCAGCGCAAACGCGCGCGCGGCCAGCGCCACCGAACGCTGTTGCAGCGGCCAGGCCGCCATGACAGGGCGCAGCGCGGCGAGCTGCTCGCGCACGGCCTTGTCGCCACGGTCGGTGAGCAGCACCATCAGCGTGCTGGTGGCCAGCGCCAGCACGGCGCGCACGATGCCGGGCGGCGCCTGCATCCACGGCAGCGCCGCGCCCATGGCTGCGGCCAGCAACAGGGTTTGCTGGCGGCCGACCATGTTCTCGTTGCGCCAGAAGGGCAGCCAGAACAAACGATGCCACAGCATGAGCACGCGCGGACGCCAGTGGCGCGCTTCATAGCGCACCGGCGGCGGCGCCAGGCGGCGCTGCCAGCGCGCGCTCGATGGGGCGCGGCGCGCGCGCAGCGACAGCACCGCGACCACGCAGGCATACGTCAGCATCAGCGAGAACAGGGTACCGAGCACGCCGCGCACGGGCAGCAGCCAGTCGGGCCGCTGCCACAGCCAGACCGCCGCCGATACCGCGTACAGCAGCGCCAGCGGCCCGACCATCATGCCGGCTACCAGCGCGTCCGCCGCCAGTTGCGTGGCGGGCGGCACCGGCAGGCGGCGCACCCAATACACCACGTCGAGCGGCAGCACGCGCTTGCGCAGCAGGACCGCCGGCAGGGCCATCGCCAGGCCGTGCGCAATGAGCAGGCCAATCGCTTGCAGGGCGCTCTGGGAGGCGGCGTACATGGGGGGCAGGGCGACCAGTGCGAACAGGCCGATGAGAACCTGGGCGAACACCAGCAGCATGATCTCGGCCGAGCTTTTCAGGCTGGCGGCAAAGCGCTGGAACGCGTGGATGGCGAGGCGACGGCGAAACGTGACGTAGGCGTGGGCCAAGGCGGTTCCGAGGATGAAGGAAAAAAAACTAAAAGGAGAAAAGAAAAAGGGCCCGACGAATCGGGCCCTTCTTTGATGCTGGCGGAGCGGACGGGACTCGAACCCGCGACCCCCGACGTGACAGGCCGGTATTCTAACCAACTGAACTACCACTCCGTGTTACTCTGATCGGTACTGCTGATCATGATGCCCCGTCTCTGATGGTGGTGGGTGCTGAGAGGCTCGAACTCCCGACCCGCGCCTTGTAAGGGCGCTGCTCTACCAACTGAGCTAAGCACCCAAAAACTCGCTTACCTCAGAGACTGCATCCGACGTTTGTCACCACGTCTGAAGAGGCACGAATCATAGCTAGAGTTCGGAAAGTGCGCAAGGGTTTTTGCGAAAAAAGTGCAGAATTTCGCAAAATCCCCGGCGCCCGATGCTCCGGATCGACCGCCCGATTACTCCTTGATGCCCCACTGCGACAGCATCCAGGCCATGATGAAGGCGCCTTCCTTGACTGCGTTGTAACGCCCGGACGCGCCACCGTGGCCGGCGCCCATGTTCGTCTTGAGCAGCAGCGGATTGGTGTCGGTCTTGTACGCGCGCAGCTTGGCGACGTACTTGGCCGGCTCCCAGTACATCACCTGGCTGTCGTTCAGGCCCGTGGTCACCAGCATGGCCGGATAGGCCTTGCGCTCGATGTTATCGTACGGCGAGTAGCTGCGCATGTAGTCGTAGGCGGCTTTCTCGGTCGGGTTGCCCCATTCGAGGTACTCGCCGGTGGTCAGGGGCAGGGTGGCGTCCATCATGGTGTTCATCACGTCGACGAACGGCACGGCCGCATGCACGCCGTGAAACAGCTCCGGGCGCATGTTGACCACGGCGCCCATCAGCAGGCCGCCGGCGCTGCCGCCCTGGATGATCAGGCGATTCGGGCTGGTCCATTTTTCCTTGACCAGGTAATCGGCGGCGTCGATGAAGTCGTGGAAGGTGTTCTTCTTTTTCATCAGCATGCCGTCGTCGTGCCAGGCCTGGCCCATGTCGGTGCCGCCGCGGATATGCGCCTGCACGTAGATCACGCCGCGCTCGAGCAGGCTGAGACGGTTGATCGAAAAATTGGCTTCCGTCGGAATGCCGTACGAACCGTAGGATGCCAGCAGCAGCGGTGCGCTGCCGTCGAACTTGACGCCCTTCTTGTAGACGGCCGACAGCGGCACCTTGACGCCATCGCGCGCGGTTACCCACAGGCGGCGGCTTTCATAGCGGGTCGGATCGTAGCCGCCCACCACCTCGACGCGCTTGAGGACCGTGCGCGCACCGCTGGCCATGTCCACATCGAGCACGGTCGACGGCGTCACCGGCGACTGGTACGCCATGCGGTAGCTGGTGGCGTCGAAGGCAGGGGTACGCATGCGCGTGGCCATGTACACCGGATCGTCGAACTGCACCGTCTTCCACGATCTGGTCTTGAAGTTGTAGATGCGCGCGCGGTTGAGCGCATTCGATTTTTCCATTACCACCAGGAAGTCGCGGAAAGCGTCGACTTCGCGCACCATGACCGCCTTGTCGTGCTTGACCAGCTCTTTCCAGAACCTGGGGCCGGGCGTGGCCAATGGCGCGCGCACCAGGCGGAAGTTTTTCGCATCCTTGTTGGTCGTGATGAACAATTCGCCGTTGCGGTGTTCGACGCCGTAGCGGTGGCCTTTTTCGCGTCCCAGCACCGAGCGCAATTCGCCTTTTGGGCGGTCGGCGGGCAGCATGCGCACCTCGGTGGTATCGGTTGAGTGGAAATCGACCACGATGAACTTGCGGTCGCGCGAGGCTTCCACCTGCATGGTGAACTGCTCGACCGGCTCGTGGTACACCTCGACCGGCTTGCTGCCGAGCGTCATGCGGAACAGGCGGTCGGAGCGCTTGGTGGTGGCGTCTTCCTGGGTGAAAAAGATGGTCTTGTTATCAAGCGCCCACGCGACCGACGTCACGCGCGGCACGCTGTCGGCCAGCAGCTTGCCGGTCTTGAGGTCCTTGATGTGCAGTTCGAACTGGCGGTAGCCGGTGGTGTCGGTGGTGTACACCAGCAGCGAATCGTCCGGGCTGACGAAGGTGCCCGCGACGGCGAAGAACTTCTGGCCTTCGGCCATCTCGTTCTGGTTCAGCAGGATTTCTTCGGGCGCCTTCTCGTCGTAGGCCAGGTTGGCACCGGCCAGGCGGCGGCAGTTGATCGGGTACTGCTTGCCCGCTTCGAAGCGCGTGTAGTAATAGTATTTACCGGTCCGCGCCGGCACCGACAGGTCCACTTCCTGCATGCGGCCCTTGATCTCGGCGAACAGCTTGTCCGACAGCGGGGCGATATCGGCCGTCATCGCTTCGGTGTAGGCGTTTTCGGCGTTCAGGTGGGCGATGACCTTGGGGTCTTCCTTCTTTTGCAGCCAGCGGTAGTCGTCGGTGACGACGTCGCCATGGCGCGTTTCCTGCCACGCGGCCTTGGCTGCCACGGGGGGCGCCGGGCTGTCGGCGGCAAACGCCGGGAAGCTACCGGACATGGCGATCATCAGTGCGGTGAGGATGGCGGGGATTTTTTGGGAAGGCACGAACACTCCTGGAAGATATTTTTGTGTCAATATCATAGGCCCGCGACCACAAAAAACATAGCGATTTCGAATCGGCGTTGCGGCCCACCCACCGAGGACCCAGATGAATCAAACGAGCCCCCAGCGTGCCTTGCTCCTGCAGCTGTTTCACAGCGCGCTGGCGGCCGTCGACCCGCTGGCGGTGCTGGCACCGCACCTGCCGCCCCCGCCCAAGGGGCGCACCATCGTCATCGGGGCCGGCAAGGCGGCGGCGCGCATGGCGCAGGCGGTCGAGCAGCACTGGCAGGGCGGGATCGCCGGCCTGGTCGCCACGCGCTACGGCCATGGAGCGCCGACCCGATATATCGACGTGATCGAGGCCGGCCATCCGGTGCCGGACGATGCCAGCACCACGGCCGCGCAGCGCATGCTGGCGCTGGTGCGCGGCCTCGGCGAGGACGACCTGGTGCTGTGCCTCATGTCCGGCGGCGGCTCGGCGCTGCTGTCGCTGCCGGCGCCCGGCATCACGCTCGATGAAAAGCGCGAACTGACGCGCCGTCTGCTGGCCAGCGGTGCGCCGATCGGCGAGATCAATTGCGTGCGGCGCCACCTGTCGGCGATCAAGGGCGGACGCCTGGCGCTGGCCTGCCATCCGGCGCGCGTGGTGACGCTGGTGGTCTCCGATGTGCCGGGCGACGATCCGGCGGTGGTGGCGTCCGGCCCCACCATTCCCGATGGCAGCCGCGCGGCCGATGCGCTGGCGGTGCTCGGCAAATACGGCATCGCCGTGTCGCCCGCGGTGCGCGCGGTGCTGGAGGATGCGGCGCTGGCCGCGCCGGCAATCGACGACGCGCGCCTGCGCGGCAATCGGGCGGTCGTTATCGCCAGCGCCCAGCACGCGCTCGATGCCGCAGCCAGTGCGGCTCGCGCGGCCGGCTACACGCCGCTGATCCTGAGCGGGTGCATGGAAGGCGAGGCGCGCGAAGTGGCCATCGTCCACGCGGGCATTGCGCGCCAGGTGGCTGGTTATGGGCAGCCGGTGGCGGCGCCGTGCGTGATTTTGTCGGGCGGCGAGACCACGGTCACCGTGCGCGGCGGCGGGCGGGGAGGGCGCAATGCGGAGTTTTTGCTGGCGCTCGCAATTGCGCTCAAGGGCATGGCGGGAGTGCATGCGATTGCGTGCGATACCGACGGCATCGATGGCACCGAAGACAACGCCGGGGCGCTGCTCGATCCGCAGTCGCTGGCCCGCGCCGCGCTGGGCGGGGTCGATGCGGGCGCGCGGCTGCGAGACAACGATGGCTACAGCTTTTTTGCGGCGCTGGGCGACCTGGTGATGACGGGGCCGACGCGCACCAACGTCAACGACTTGCGCGCGATTCTGGTCGAGGCGCCGGCGGATTGATTACCTGGGAGGTAATCGCCACGCCGGCGCGGGTATCCGACAATGGTGTCACCGTATCGCGCTGCCCAACCAAGGAGACCTGCCATGACCCATTCCACCACCCCCGGCTTTATCCGCACCACTGATGGCGTCGACCTGTTTTAGCGCGACTGGGGTAGCGGCGTGCCGGTGCTGTTCGTGGGTGGCTGGTCGCTGCCGTCGGATGCATGGAATTACCGGATGCTGGCGCTGTCACGGCAAGGGCTGCGCTGCGTCGCGTTCGGTCGCCGCGGGCATGGCCGTTCCAGCGATCCGGGCAAAGGCTACGATTTCGATACCCTGGCCGGCGACCTGCCCGCCCTGGGAAGCCGTGTGCGCCGACGCGCTGCACTGGATCCAGCGCGAAGCCATGGGCGACGGTCCCGGCAGCGAAGCGACCAGCCTGCTGGCCGAACTGGCCGCCTTGCCTGGCATCGATGCCATCGGCACCGCCGCCCACGCGCCCAACCTCGACCGCCGTGCGCTGCCGTTCCTGCCGCTGACGATCCGCAAGGACGACGTGGAACTGAACGTGTTCACCACCATCACCACCATGGGCACGCCGCACGACGTCACGGTGCATGAATTGCGGATTGAATCGTTTTTTCCCGCCGATGAACGCAGCAAAGCGTGGTTTACTGCAAAAAATGTTGCGTTAAGATCACGCGGCACCTGAACTTCCTTGCCATTCACAGCAGTGATGACAGAAAATACCGCCTTCAGTCTTACCAGGTCGGCAACATAGACATCGACAAGATGCAGTGCCGACGGCGTCCATCGCCGCGCGCATTTGCTGCATGCGAGAACGTCCAGAAAAAGAGTAGAGCAGGAGACAAGAAACCCTTCGTCGTACGCTTCATCCACTTTTTCCAGGGAACTCGAATGATCAAGATGTCCAAGATGCACAAGCGCGTTATCGGCGCGCACGGCGCCGTGCTGGCCCTGACCGCGTTGCTGCCGATCGCGTCGGCCATGGCCCAGGCCCAAGTCCAGGCTCAAGCCGCTCCGGAACTGCAAACCGTCACCGTGACCGCCCAGCGCCGTACCGAGAACATCAAGGAAGTGCCGGTGTCCGTCAGCCTGCTCAAGGATGAGAAGCTCGATGTGATCGTTTCCGGCGGCCAGGACATTCGCGTGCTGGCCGGCAAAGTGCCGAGCCTGAACGTGGAATCGTCGAACGGCCGCACCTTCCCGCGCTTTTACATCCGCGGCTACGGCAATACCGACTTCAACACCTTCGCTTCGCAGCCGGTATCGCTGATCTACGACGATGTCGTGCAAGAGAACCCGATCCTGAAAGGCTTCCCGATTTTCGACCTGGCGGGCGTGGAAGTGCTGCGCGGTCCACAGGGCACCCTGTTCGGCCGCAACACCCCGGCTGGCGTGGTCAAGTTTGAATCCGAAAAACCGAAGCTCGACAAATTCGGCGGCTACTACAATGCCTCCGTCGCGACCCACAACACGGTCAACGTCGACGGCGCCGTGAACGTTCCGCTGAGCAAAGAATGGGCAGCGCGCTTCTCGACCCTGCGCCAGCACCGCGACGATTTCGTCGACAATACCTTCACCAGGCAGGAAGACGCGCTCGAAGGCTACAACGAGCACGCCGAACGCCTGCAAGTGCTGTACAACCCGGGCGCCGGCTTCAATGCCCTGTTCAATGTGCACCAGCGCTCGACCACGGGCAGCTCGCGTTTGTTCCGCGCCAATATCATCAAAAAAGGCACGAACGAGCTGGTCGACGGTTTCGACGCCGACCAGATCGCCAACAACGGCCTGAACTTCCAGGCGCTGCGCTCGAACGGCGCCAACGTGCGCCTGTCGTGGGACCTGGGCGCGGTCAAGCTGTACTCGATCACCGGCTACGAAGGCGTGGACCACTACCTGAGCCGCGGCGACATCGACGGCGGCGTCCCAAGCGGCCCGGGCGTGATCCCGTTCCAGGTTGAAACTGCCGGCGGCATCGCCGACGTCAAGCAATACAGCCAGGAATTCCGGGTCGAGTCCAGGAACAGCGGCCCGATGAATTGGCAGGCTGGCGTGTACTACTTCAACGAAGATGCCAACGGCTTTTCCAACAACTACAACAGCACGACCGGCGCGCAAACCTCGCACCTGGCCAGCCACCAGAAGAACACCGCCTGGGCGGCGTTCGGTTCGCTCAACTACGCCTTCAGCGACGCCTTCACGGTGCGCGGCGGCCTGCGTTACACCAACGACAAGAAAGACTTCAACACCGTGTCGGCGGTCAACGTGGTGCAGATCGGGCCGGCTGCGGTCGGCGAGAGCAGCAACAAGGCCAACTGGGACTTGAGCGGCACCTACAAGCTGAACAAGGATGTCAACGTCTACGCCCGCGTGGCGACCGGCTTCCGCGCGCCGAGTATCGCGGCGGCCTCGGCATCGGTGCCGATCACCGTGGCCGACGCCGAGACCATCACCTCGGTGGAAGCGGGCGTGAAAGCCGACCTGCTGAACCGGCGCGCGCGCGTGGCCTTCAGCGTGTACGACTACCAGGTCAAGAACCAGCAGCTGACCGTGGTCGGCGGCAACTCCAACGTCAACCGCCTGATCAACGCGGCCAAGACCAACGGCCGTGGCGCCGAGCTCGACTTTGAAGGCTTCGTCACCAGCAACTTCAAGGTATCGGCCGGCGGCAGCTACAACTTCACCGAGATCCGCGACGCCAGCTTGTCGGTCAACAAGTGCGCGCAGTGCACGATCACCAACCCGATCAATGCGGCAGGCCGCGTCGTCATCGACGGCAATCCATTGCCGCAGGCGCCACGGTGGATCGTGAACGGCACCGCGCGTTACTCGATGGACCTGGGCGAAGGCCAGATGTTCGTGTTCACCGACTGGGCGTACCGCAGCAAGATCAATTTCTTCCTGTACGAAGCGAAAGAATTCACCGGCAAGCCGCTGGTCGAAGGCGGCCTGCGCGTGGGCTACACCTGGGATGGCGGCAAGTATGAAGTGGCCGCGTATGGCCGCAATATCACCGGCACCGAACGCATCGTCGGCGGCATCGACTTCAACAACCTGACCGGCTTCACCAACGAGCCGCGCCTGTGGGGCGTGCAGTTCAAGGGCAACTTCTAAGCCTTGCCAGGTATTGCCGAAGCCGCGAGCGAGCGCGGCTTTTTTTCGTCCGCAAGCACATAGTCGGGATGAGCTCCTGTAAGAAATGTCTGAACGACATTTAGGATGGCGCCTAAGCCGGGTAAGACGGATTCTTGCCCAGCTGTCAGATCAGAGACCGAGGTCAGGTAGGCCGCCACCACATCGGCATGTCAGACTCGACGCCGCAATGTCGGATGAGCTCGTAACTGAAATACCCCCCTTCGTAGCACGAAAACTGCCTCGCTCCAGAGGGAAACCACAGTAAAAAAACGCCTCGCCACGCATGCTTGTGGCTTTTTTTTCGCCTGGCTGTCGGCACCGTGATCCGGGCAAAAAACCAGATCTTGTATATGCATCCACGCGAACTTTCAGCCGATTCCGAGGGTCTACAGCATATTCACGGTAGCACAGGAAATTGTTCTGAATCATTCATCCAATCTCGTCGTTTTTCGAGACTGCAACGTTCATTACCGCTTAAAAACTGTTCATATTTAGACATTTTTCAGTCAAATGTTCAGAAATAAACACAAATGAACAAGTTTGCATTTGGAAAAAAGCAAAAATTGCCAAATTAACTTTGCTTTTGGAAAAATTTTTGACTTTTTGTGTTGCGAAACAGCCGAATCCGGTTGGAAATTTCCAAAATTGGTCATGAATCGAAGTAATGTACAACGCTCGCCGACAAAAGGCGGGGCTACGTTGCAGAACAACGTGGAGACACTGGAAGGGCGACAGCTACGCGCTGCCACCTCTCCTTTATAAAATGTTCATCGGAAAACTTAAGGAACGACAATGAAGCATTCGCAATCGAAGTACCCATCCTTTTTGAAATTTTGCGTCGCCGCCGTGATCACGGCCGGCCCGGTCTTCGCACACGCCAGCGTGGGCGATCTGGACATGACCGCCAAGGCCCAGCCTGCTGCCATGAGCACCGACCGCATGATCGTCAAATACAAGGAAACCGGCCCTGTCGTGCCGGGTGCCGCCCTCATGGCAGGCCCAAGCCAGGCGCGCCTGGCCATCGTTCAGCGTTCCGGCCAACAGTTCGGCCTGACCATGAAGGCGCTGCACACCACCGCCAACGGCGCCCAGATTCTCAAGCTCGACAAGAAAATGGACGTGAAGGAAGTGGCAGCGATCGCCAAGGACCTGATGGAGCGCGATGCCAGCATCGAGTACGCTGAGCCGGACCGCATCATGCACCCGCTGTACACCCCGAACGATCCGCGTTACTCGGAGCAGTGGCACTACGGTGACACCACCGGCGGCCTGCGCCTGCCCGCAGCCTGGGATATCGCTACCGGCACCGGCATCGTCGTCGCCGTCATCGATACCGGCTTCCGTCCGCACGCCGACCTCGCCGGCCAGTTCGTGCCAGGTTACGATTTCATCACCGACACCTTCGTTTCCAACGACGGCAACGGCCGCGACAGCGATGCCAGCGATCCGGGCGACGCTGTCGCCGCCGGCGCGTGCGGCAATGGCAAGCCACTGCAGGCACAGACGTCGAGCTGGCACGGCACCCACGTGGCCGGTACCATCGCCGCCAAGACCAACAACAGCCTTGGTGTGGCCGGCGTGGCCTTCAATTCCAAGGTACTGCCACTGCGCGTACTGGGCAAATGCGGCGGCTACACCTCGGATATCGCCGACGCGATCACCTGGGCATCGGGCGGCACCGTGGCTGGCGTTCCAGCCAATGCCAACAAGGCGAAAGTGATCAACATGTCGCTCGGCGGCGGTGGCGCTTGCGACACCACGACCCAGAACGCCATTAACGGCGCCCGTTCGCGCGGCACCGTCGTGATCGTCGCCGCTGGTAACGACAACATGAACGTGAGCAATGCGAGCCCGGCGAACTGCTCGGGCGTCATCGCGATCGCCGCAACCAAGAAAGATGGCAGCCGCGCTTCGTACTCGAACTACGGCAGCCTGATCGACGTGGCGGCGCCTGGTGGCGACACCGGCGGCCTGATCCTGTCGACCCTGAACGCCGGCAGCGGTGCTCCAGGCGCCGACAACTACGCCGGCTACGCCGGTACCTCGATGGCGACCCCGCACGTGGCCGGTGTTGCCGCGCTGATGCTGTCGAAAAATTCGGCCCTCACGCCGGATGAAATCGAAAGCAAGCTGAAGTCGACCGCACGCGCCTTCCCGGGCACCTGCAACAGCTGCGGCACGGGTATCGTCGATGCGCTGGCCGCCGTCAAGTCGGTTACCGGCGGCACCACGCCGCCAGCCGGCACCACCATCAACGAAACCGAGTCGAACAACGCGTACACGTCGGCCAATGCGGTGACGGTCAGCGGCACGGTCGTCAAGGGCAACATGGGTACCAGCACCGACTCCGACTACTTCGCTGTTCAACTGCCAGCTGGCAAAACGCTGACGGCAACAATGACCATCGGCAGCACCACCGCCGACTACGATCTGTATGCCTACAACAGCACCGGCACGACGCAGGTGGCCATGAGTGAAAACGGCGCCGGCGTGGTTGACAGCCTGAGCACCACCAACACCGGTACCTCCACCTTCACCCGTTATGTGCGCGTGAAGTACTACAGCGGCGGCACGGGCGCCACCAGCGGCGCCTACTCGCTGAAACTGTCGTGGTAATGTAAGTTCATGCAGCGGCCCGGCCGCTGCATGAAAAAGGGGACGACTGGCTTGCCACTCGTCCCCTTTTTTTATCGATCGTCGACGCCGCCTACTCGTAGGCGCCCAGCCGGCGCTGCTCCTCCGCTGAAAAATGCTGGTCGCGCACTTGCTGCAGCATCGCTTCCGGCGCCGCGCCCAGATTGGCCCGCTGCGCCAGATAGGTCTTGATGCGACCCTTCCATGCGCTCTCTTCCCGATCGAGCTCGGCCAGCCGGCCGGCCGCATCCGGCGAAAACGCCGCCGCCCGCAGGCGGTACACCTCGTCGTCGCCGGCACCCTGCTCGCGCAGCTTCTGCACCGACGCTTCGGTCCGGATCACCCTGGTCGGCGCTTCGCGGTCTTCACGCAGCGCCGCCGGCATGCGCTTGTCGAGCACCGCCAGCTGCAGCTCGCGCTGGTCCGGCGTCAGCGTGCCGTTCTGCTCGATGTCGAGCCGCGCCAGCGCGTCGGCATCGTAGGCGTCGCCGGCACCGAACAAGCCGGCCGCATCGCTGGCGCTGAAAAACTGCGGGCGCAGGCGCTGCTTGAGTTCGAGCCGCGCACGCCCCGCCTTGGCCAGGTCGGCCACCGGCACCAGCGACTTTTCCGCATCGGCCAGGGCCCGCTTGTAATCGAGATAGCTGGCCAGCAGGCGCTTGGCCTGGGCCGCCGGACCGGGCGCCAGGCGGCGCTCGAGCTCGCGCTCGATTTCGGCGCGGATGGCTTGCAGATCCTTCTCGCCGAGGCCGGCCAGATAATAGTCGAACAGATGCCCCAGTTCGGCATCGACCACCAGCTGGCCTTCGGCGCTCTGGCGCACCGCGCCGTCCGGCCTGGTGCCTTCCATCGAGCGCACGAACGCGAACGGATCCGACTGCGGCGGCGCGGCCGCCACGGCGGCCACCTCCGGCTTCGGATAAGCGTAGTACAGCGCGCCGGCCACCAGGGCGCCGGCACCGAACCTTTTCCATTGCGTGCGTGCGGTCATGGCGGCCTCCTTACAGACCGAGCGCCTGCAGGCGGTTCGCTTGCTGACGGAACACAGTCACCGGGCTGGTTTCGAACAGATTGACGATGCCGATGAACTGGTTCACTTCATCGAGGTGGTTCATGGCGTAGTCGTCGCGGATCACGCGCCCGAGGCGGCTCGAGCAGCTGCTCACCAGGCCGTCGTTCTTGCCGCCGAAAGCCAGGCCGGTGAGCGCCATGAACGGGTCGATCGCGTCGAACATATTGGTGTAGGGCTTGGCGCCGCTCCACGAAAAATAATACACGCCGTTGACATGGTTGGCGCCTTCGCCGCACGCGCTCGTCGGCACGCCCTGCGGATGGCGCTTGTTAAAGGCGATCGAGCCGGCCGTGGTGAGCGATTTGAGCGCGGCTTCGCCATCTTGCGGCAAACCCGAGCGGCCCGACAGGAAGTCCATCATCGCACCCACCGCGTTGGCCAGCGCATTGCCCACGTTGGGGGCGTTGCCGGTCAGGATGTCGGCGATCGCCGAACCCTTGTTCACGCCGGCCACGGAACTGACCGACGCGACCAGGCTGGGCGCCACCGAAGCGACGTAGCGCACGGTCGGCCCGCCATGGCTGTGGCCGATCAGATTGACCTTGGCGGCGCCGGTGGCGGCCATGATCTGCTTTACTTGCGAGAGCAATTGTTCGCCGCGCACTTCGGTACTGTTGGCGCCCGAGACGGTGACGGTAAACACCTGGGCTCCGCCGCTGCGCAGCGCCGAGGGGATCTGGTAAAAGTATTCGATCGGCCCCAGTTTCTCAAAGCCGAACAGGCCGTGCACGAGCACGATGGGGTACTTGGTTTGCGTGTAACCCGCGGCCAGGGCCGGGGTGGGAACGACGAGGATAGCGATGAGAAAAACGGACAGGCACTTCCAAAAGCGATTCTTCATGTTGTCTCCATAATGGTTTTTTGATTGAAGTCGATTACTGGAACTGGAGTTGCACAGTGCGAGCTGGGCATTCCTCCGGCTACCGGGCGACCACCCTTGCTGCTAGCTGTTGCAAGAGAAAAATACGAATTAGAGCGAGCGCTCGGTTTTTTTAATGTAGCACTGGCTTTCGGATAAAGCATCGCGCAGTGCAGCATCTGGAGGGCTTGTTTTGCGCTTTGAATTGATGTGTGGTTTTAACGAGCTATAATCATTCCCGAAACCAACTCTAGCGGTAGATGCACATATGGGAACGCTGGTGTCCACCCGCTTCGACTTTGCCCAGTTTGAAAAGATGACGCCGCTCAACGGCGACACGATCTGGGCCTACATTGTTGACCACCACGCCGAGCGGATCGGCGTCAAGCGCCGCAAGCCGGCGCTGGAAAACATGGAAAAAATCTTCGGCGCCACGTTTCGCCTGGCCAACGAGGTCGGCTTTCGCGCGATGAGCTTGCGCGACCTGTGCCGCGAGACGGGCTTGTCGATGGGTGGGCTGTACGGCTATATCGAGAGCAAGGATCAACTGGCGGAAATGATCGAGGATGTGGTGCGGCATGCCAGCCAGGAATTGCCGCGCATGTTCCAGCATGTGCAGGCGCCGCTGGAACGGCTCGAATCGCTGGTGCGGGCGACGATTTACCTGTCCGAGATTTTGCAGCCGTGGTTTTACTTCGTGTACATGGATTCGCGCGTGCTCAGTTTCGAGCAGCGTGGCATGGCGAAAAATTCGGAGTTGTCGATCCAGGCCGAAATTGCCGACATGATCAGCCAGCTCACGCCGGTGCCGGCCGGCAAGCCGGATTTGCTGGCGGCGCATATCGTGGCGATGTTCCAGGATTGGTATATCAAGCGCTGGAAGTACCGCGCGGCCAAGGTGCATGTGGATGATTTTGCCGATAGCACCTTGTCGATGATCCGAAGTCATTTAAGTTAGGAGCCGCGGCGCGGGAACGACGAGCTGGCGCGCCTGCGCGTCCTTCCAACTTGCAACAAATCCCATTTCAGTGAATACTGTATGCAATTACAGTAGTTGCCCTGTCCGGGCAAACCAGCCCGCGTGAACGCCCCAGCCCGAAAAATCATCCATTGCGACTGCGACTGCTTCTACGCAGCCGTCGAGATGCGCGACAATCCCGCCCTGCGCGAGGTGCCGCTGGCCGTTGGCGGCCAGCCGGGCCAGCGCGGCGTGGTGGCTACGTGCAACTACGAAGCGCGGCGCTACGGCATCCACTCGGCCATGGCCACCGCCCAGGCCCTCAAGCTGTGCCCCGACCTGGTGGTCATCCCGCCAGCCATGGAGAAATACCGCATTGCCTCGCGCCAGATCCTGGCCATCTACGGCGACTACACCGACCTGGTCGAGCCGCTTTCGCTCGACGAAGCCTATCTCGACGTCTCCGATTCGCCCCACTGCAAAGGCAGCGCCACCCTGATCGCGCAGGAAATCCGCAAGCGCATCTTCGACACGGTCGGCATCACCGCGTCGGCCGGCGTGGCGCCCAACAAGTTCGTGGCCAAGATCGCCAGCGACTGGAACAAGCCCGACGGCCTGTGGCTGGTGCGCCCGGACGAGGTCGACGCTTTTGTCGCCGCCTTGCCGGTCAAGAAACTGCACGGCGTCGGCAAGGTCACCGCCGCCAAGCTCAACAAGCTGGGGGTGCAAACCTGCGCCGACCTGCGCACCTGGACCCTGCTCGAACTGCAACACCACTTCGGCAGCTTCGGCACCCGCCTGCACGATTTGTGCCGCGGCATCGACAACCGCGCGGTGTGCAACGAGCGCGAACGCAAGTCGGTCAGCGTCGAGGAAACCTACACGCCGGACGTGCCGGACCTGCCGGCCTGCATCGCCCTGCTGCCGGAACTGTTCGACAATCTCAACGCGCGCATTGCCCGCGCCGGAGCCCAGAAAAGCGTGCAAAAGCTGTTCGTTAAACTCAAGTTCGCCGATTTTCACCAGACCACCGTGGAATGTGTTGGCATCGCGCCACACATGGGGCAATACGCCAAACTGATGGAAACCGGCTATGCGCGCGGCAGGCAGCCTGTGCGCCTGCTGGGCGTCGGGGTGCGGCTGGGCGAGGCCGAAAACCTCGAACAGTTAAGCCTGTTCGCCGATGCGGACGTGTAAAATGTCGTTCCCTTCGCAAAGATGATTTGTCTCGGACGACGCCAGTCCTGCCTCCGGGGCAGGCCGTTACGCAGGACGTGAAAGCGGCTCGCCGCGCCTTCCTGCTTCATCCCGCTGTAAATACTGACTCAAACAAGGTAAAGCACAATGTGGTTCAAGAATCTTCAGATTTACCGTCTTCCCGCACCGTGGGCATTCACTCCTGAGCAACTCGAAGCGGCGCTGGCGCCCATGAGTTTCGTTCCAGCCACCAGTAACGAATTGCTGCGCCAGGGCTGGGATTCGCCGCGCAACAACGGCATGCTGGTTCACACCGTCAACAAGCAGATGCTGATTCTGCTGGGCACCGAAAAGAAGCTGCTGCCATCGTCGGTCATCAACCAGGTGGCCAAGGCCAAGGCGGCCGAGCTGGAAGAAGCCCAGGGCTTTGCACCAGGCAAGAAAGCCATGAAGGAACTCAAGGAGCGCGTGGCCGATGAACTGTTGCCGCGCGCCTTCAGCATCCGCAGCAACACCTTCACCTGGATCGATCCGGTCAACGGCTGGCTGGTGGTCGACGCCGCCAGCCCGGCCAAGGCCGACGAAGTCATCAAGCTGCTGCTCAAGGCGGTCGACCGCATGCCGCTGGAAAGCCTGCGCGTGCAGCGCTCGCCGGTGGCCGTGATGACGGCCTGGCTGGAAACCGACGAAGCGCCGGTGGGCTTCACGATCGACCAGGATACCGAACTGCGCGCCACCGGCGAGAGCAAGGCGGCTGTGCGTTACGTGAAGCACGCGCTGGAAGTGGACGATATCCGCCGTCACATCGCGGCAGGCAAGCAGTGCACGCGCCTGGCGATGACGTGGGACGACAAGATTTCGTTCGTGCTGACCGAATCGCTGGCGATCAAGGGCATCAAGCCGCTCGACGTCATCAAGGAAAGCGACACGAGCACGCGCAATGATGAAGAGCGCTTCGACAACGACATGATGCTGATGACGGGCGAGCTGGCCAAGCTGATGACCGAGCTGGTGGAGGCGCTGGGCGGGGAAGCGAAGGCGTAAGAGGGCGCGGACGGTCAAGCCGCTCACTGTAGCCGTTTGACATGCCGTTAACCTCGGCTCCGTCGTTCCTGGCACTGCAAGGAACGACGGATTCCACGTCAGCGGACGCACGCTACAGTCTACGTTGTTACAGCGGCTGAAACACCCCGGCCGCGCGATTCTTGGTCACGTTATCCCACGTAAAAATCTGCCCGTTCATCGCCACGTACACACCCGGCGGCAAGATTTGCGCTGCGGCACTAGCGCAGCCGAGGTTGAACAGCGCATCCGAATTCGCAATCTCGTACGGAATCATTGCGCCCGTCAACACAATGCTTTTGCCGAGCGCGGCGGCGCCGAGCACGGCGGCCGTTTCCGGCATCGTATCGGTGCCATGCACGATGACGATCGACTTCTCCTGCGCCGCCTGGCAACTGGCCAGCACGCGCGCGCGGTCGGCATCCTGCATGTCGAGCGAGTCGAGCAGGGGAAGCTGCTCCAGTTCCACCGGTACCGTCATGCGCGTGCGCGCCAGGACGGCAGGCAGATGGCTTTCCGCAAAGCCGAGCTTACCGGTCAGTTCATCATAATGTTTATCGAAGGTGCCGCCGGTGGCGATGATGCGCAAGCTCATAATGATCTGGAATTCGTAAGAGGAAGGTGCCGTATGATAACGTGTAGCGTCGGCGATGTCGAAGTGCGCAAACCGGGCAGCTCCACTTGCCAGTGGGTTAGAATCGTCGTCTGCGCATGAGACCATTCATTTTTTTGTCCACCAAGAAGCCATGAAAGCCCTTGCCCCAGGAACTGTTATTTTCCATCGCCATCGTGGCTATGGCGTCATCACGCACGTCAACCTGCTCACCGGCTGGATCTCCGCGCGCTTCGGCAGCGAAGCGCGCACACTCGACCTGAACCTGTCCACCGACGACGTGCAGCACGCCGATGGCGAAGCGATCCTGTTCCGGCGCGCCCCGCCCGACCGCATGCCGCACGCGCGCCTGATGGCCATGGTGCGTGCGTTGCACCAGGCCGGCTACGAAAAGCTGTATCTCTACTCCTGGCCCAAGCCCTCGGGCCTGCACTGGCGCTGGCATTTGTTTACCGGCCAGCGCGACTGGATGCAGCGCCCCTGGCGCGAAGGCTGGTACGGCTCCGGCGCCGACTACAACGTCAACCCGGTGATGGGCTGGGGCGATTCACCGGGCGCCACCACCGACGAACTGGTTACCGCGCTGGCGCGCTTCGACCCGCAAGGCCTGGCGCAGGCGCTCGGGCGCGACGAAGACCACACCGCGTGGTTCGAGGGCGCGTGCAAGATCCTGCTGCCCGGCTATATGTACAGCCTGAACATGGAGCGCCCCGGCGCCGGCGGCCTGCAGGAAGCCCCGCCCGTGCCGGTGGTACCCGTGCGCGCCAGCCTGCCGGCCTACGATGGCCCGGCACTGGGTTGGCCCCCCGGCTGGGCCGGCCTGTGGACGCGCGCGCACGTCATGCCGGCGCCGCCGATCGACATCACCGGCGAGCGCAAGCTGCGCGAACCGTCGTAACAGGGCAGGGGCCGGCAGCGCCCGCCCGCATCACGCTTTCTGCAACGCTTCCGGGTTCAAAATGTTAGACGGCGCGCCGTTCGCGAAGTTCAGCACATTCTCGAACGCAGCCTGGAAGTACAGCTCGTAGCTATCCTTTTCCACGTAGCCGATATGGGGCGTGGCCAGCACCGTCGGAATGCGCAGCAGCGGCGCATCGGGCGCCAGCGGCTCGCTGGTGAACACGTCGATGGCCGCGTTGCCCGGACGTCCGAGGCGCAGCGCCGCTTCCAGCGCGTCTGTTGCGACCAGCTCGGCGCGGCTGGTGTTGACGAACAGCGCGTCCGGCTTCATGCGCGCCAGGTCGTCGGCGGTGACGATGCCGCGGGTGCCGTCGGCCAGCCGCAGATGCAGGCTCAGCACGTCGGCGCGCTCGAACAAGGCTGTGCGGCTCGGCGCCGCCTCGAAACCGTCCGCCACCGCCGCCGCGCGGCTGGCCTCGCCGCCCCAGACCAGCACCTTCATGCCGAAGGCTTTGCCGTAGCCCGCGATCATGCGGCCGATCTTGCCGTAGCTCCAGAGCGCCAGGGTGCGGCCCTTGAGCGTCCGGCCCAAGCCGTTGAGCAGCGGATTGACCGAGGTGGTCTGCCACTGTCCTTCCTTGAGGTTGTTGGCGTAGGGCACGATCTTGCGGCTCGCCGCCATGATCAGGGCCCAGGTCAGTTCGGCCGGGGCCACCGGTGAGCCGACCCCTTCGGCAATGGCGATGCCGCGCGCCGTGGCCGCCGCCACGTCGACATGGCCGGCCAGCTTGCCGGTCTGGGAAATGAGCTTGAGGTTGGGCAGTTTTTCCAGCAATGCGGCCGGAAACACGGTGCGTTCGCGGATCAGGACCAGCGCGTCGAAGGGGGCCAGGCGGATGCCCAGCTGGCCCGCGCCACGGGCGGAACTGTTGAAAACCTTGACCTCGTGGCCATCGAGAAGTTTGAAACAGTCGAGCTGGCGGACGGCGTCCTGGTAATCGTCAAGAATAGCTATTTTCATGGGAGATGGCAGAAGTTAAATAAATCTTCGTAGGTAAATAACACGATACGGAATATTCGGAATAGCCTACTACATTGGTCAACTATTATTCCTACATTTTTGATGTTAGAGCATTTAAAACAGGTAATAGCGGGTGTACAATCGCCCCCTAATTTCGGGATTTGACCCCTTCCCCGGACCGTGTTTTGACCGCGTCCCGGACCGTCTCAAGTCCCCGCACTACCGTTCCAGCAACCTTGCCGTCATCGAGGTTGTCGACATGACCGCCGTATCGCCGAACCTTTCTTTGGGAATGGATTCTTGAGCGCAAGCCGAAACGCTGACGACGATCCTGCCGTGCCGGGACAAGAAAGAATTCTTATTGGCATTGGAGGTACTATGAATCAGCCCGTTATGGGTGGCGTTGCAACACTGAACGTCCCAGCTTACATCAAACATCAAAAGCTCATCAATTGGGTCAGCGAAATTGCTGCCCTGACGAAGCCGGCCCGCATCTACTGGTGCGACGGCTCGCAAGACGAGTACGACCGCCTGTGCGCCGAGATGGTGGCCGCCGGCACGATGAAAAAGCTGAACCCTGAAAAGCGCCCGAATTCCTATCTGGCATGTTCCGACCCGTCGGACGTGGCGCGCGTGGAAGACCGCACTTACATCTGCTCGGCAACCAAAGAGCAGGCCGGCCCGACCAACAACTGGATGGCCCCTGCGGAAATGCGCACCACCCTGAACGGCCTGTTCGACGGCTGCATGGCCGGCCGCACCCTGTACGTGGTGCCGTTCTCGATGGGTCCGCTCGGTTCGCCGATCGCCCACATCGGCGTCGAGCTGTCCGACTCGCCTTACGTGGCGGTCAACATGCGCATCATGACGCGCATGGGCAAGGCCGTGTACGACGTGCTGGGCACCGACGGCGAGTTCGTCCCTTGCGTGCATACCGTCGGCGCACCGCTGTCCGCTGGCCAGAAAGACGTTGCATGGCCATGCAACCCGACCAAGTACATCGTTCACTACCCTGAAACCCGCGAAATCTGGTCCTACGGTTCCGGCTACGGCGGCAACGCGCTGCTGGGCAAGAAGTGCTTCGCGCTGCGTATCGCCTCGAACATGGGCCACCAGGAAGCCCAGGCCGGCGGCACCGGCTGGCTGGCCGAACACATGCTGATCCTCGGCGTCGAATCGCCCGAAGGCAAGAAACACTACGTTGCAGCCGCTTTCCCATCGGCTTGCGGCAAGACCAACTTCGCCATGCTGATTCCACCAGCGAGCTTCGGCGGCTGGAAAGTGACCACCATCGGCGACGACATCGCCTGGATCAAGCCGGGTGCCGATGGCCGCCTGTACGCGATCAATCCGGAAGCCGGCTACTTCGGCGTGGCGCCGGGCACCAACACCCGCACCAACTCGAACTGCATGGCCTCGATGAACGAGAACACCATCTTCACCAACGTCGCGCTGACCGACGATGGCGACGTCTGGTGGGAAGGCCTGACCAAGGAAGCGCCGTCGCACCTGATCGACTGGCAGGGCAAGGACTGGACCCCGGCATCCGGCACCAAGGCGGCGCATCCGAACGCGCGCTTCACGGTGGCCGCGACCCAGAACCCGGTCATCGACCAGGCCTGGGACGATCCTGCGGGCGTGCCGATTTCGGCCTTCATCTTCGGTGGCCGCCGTTCGACCACCGTGCCGCTGGTGACCGAAGCGCGCAACTGGGTTGAAGGCGTGTACATGGCCGCGACCATGGGTTCGGAAACCACCGCCGCCGCTGCCGGCCAGATGGGCATCGTGCGCCGCGATCCGTTCGCGATGCTGCCGTTCATCGGCTACAACATGAGCGACTACTTCCAGCACTGGCTCAACATGGGCAAGAAGATCGAAGCCATGAACCCGGCCGCGCTGCCGAAGATCTACTGCGTGAACTGGTTCCGTACCGACGCCGAAGGCAAGTTCGTCTGGCCTGGCTTCGGCGACAACATGCGCGTCCTGAAGTGGATGCTGGAACGTATCGAAGGCAAGGCGGGCGGCACCGAGAACGTGTTCGGCACCACCCCGAACTTCAACGATCTGAACTGGGACGGCATCGACTTCACGCAAGCGCAGTTCGATACCATCACCTCGATCGACAAGGACGCCTTCAACGAAGAGCTCAAGCTGCACAATGAGCTGTTCGAGAAGCTGGCTTATCACCTGCCGCAAGAATTGGTGGAGACCAAAGCCACGCTCGAGAAGCGCCTGGCTGCATAAACCGGCGTCGACCGGATGGAAAAAGCGCGTCTTCGGACGCGCTTTTTTTTCGTCCGCGCGCTTGACGGACCCATCGTGCTACAGCTGCGGGCTATTTATCTTATAATTTTCTCATGATAAATCCCAGAGCCGATGCGCTCGACATCGCCGGCCAGGCCACCGGAGCCCGTTAGCATGGCAGCGCCCCCGCAGTATCTGAAACCGACTCCCGCCTGGGAAGAACACGAAAAACCCACCATGCCGGGTTCGGCGTCGATGCCCTGGCATCCGCCCCACATCCGCTTTGCCTACGCTTGCGTGGCGCTGCTGGTCGGCATTACTGGCGGTCTGGGCAACGCGCTGGTCTCGGCCAACCTGCCGGCCATCCAGGGCACCCTGGGTCTGACCCCGGCCGAAGCGGCCTGGCTGCCGGCCGCCTACATCATGGTCAACGTCACCTCGAACCTGATGGTGTTCAAGTTCCGCCAGCAGTTCGGCCTGCGCCTGTTCGCCGAGATCGGCCTGTCGCTGTACGCTTTCGTCACCCTGCTGCACCTGCTGGTGGGCGGCTTCGAGATGGCCATCCTGGTGCGCGCCGTCAGCGGCCTGGCCGGCGCCACCACCAGCACCCTGGCCATGCTCTACATGCTGCAGGCCGCGCCCAAACAATACACCGGCAAGATGCTGGTGCTCGGGGTGGGCATCGCGCAGATCGCCACGCCGCTGGCCTGGCTGATGTCGCCGGCCTTGCTCGACATGGGCCAGTGGCACAACCTGTACCTGTTCGAGGCCGGCCTGGCGCTATGTTCGCTCGCCGCCGTGGTGGTGCTCAAGCTGCCGCCCGGGATCCACATCAAGGTGATCGAACCGCTCGATTTCGTCACCTTCGCGCTGGTGGCGCCGGCGGTGGCGATGATCGTCGCCGTGCTGGCCCAGGGCTTCACCCGCTGGTGGTTCGACACGCCCTGGCTGGCGTACCTCCTGATCGCCGCCGTGGTGCTGATGACGATTGCGCTGTTCATCGAGCACCACCGCGCCAATCCGCTGATCCAGACGCGCTGGCTGATGATGGGGCCCACCATCCGCTTCATGATCGGCGCCTTCCTGATCCGCTTCCTGACGTCCGAGCAGACCTACGGCGCGGTCGGCCTGCTGCGCACCTTGGGCATGGGGCCGGACCAGATGCAGCCGCTGTTCGCCGTCATCCTGGCCGGGACCATCTGCGGCATGGTCGCCAGCGCGGTCACCTTCAGCCCGAAGACCGTGATTCCGCAAATCCTGTTCTCGATCGTGCTGTTCGGCGTAGCCGCCTGGCTCGATTACGGCCGCACCAGCCTTGACCGCCCACACGATTTTTTCGTCAGCCAGTTTCTGGTGGCGGTAGGCGCGGGCATGTTCATGGGGCCGATGGTCATGATCGGCATCATGCAGGCGCTCAAATTCGGCGCCGACCATGTGGTCACCTTCGTCGTCATGCTGGCGATGACGCAAAGCCTGGGCGGTTTCACCGGCGCCGCCGCGCTCAGTACCTACCAGCTGCACCGCGAGCATGTGCATTCGACCCAGATCGTGGCCCAGCTCAATCCGGCCGATCCGGTCGTCGCCCAGCGCCTGCGCCTGCAGCAGCAGATCTACCAGGGCGTCAACACCGACCCGGCCCTGCGCGCCGCCCAGGGCGTGGGGCAACTGGCCCAGGTCAGCCGGCGTGAGGCCAACGTCCTCGCGTTCAACGATGTCTTTGCCCTGAGCGGCGTGATCGCCATCCTGTTCCTCGGCTGGTCGCTGATCATCGCCGTGCGCCTCGCGCGCCGGCAGAAGCGCGAAGCAGCAGCCTTACTCAACCAGGCGCCCGCGGGCGCCCCTGCCAGATAAACCATGACCAATCCACTTCCTCCTTCGCGCAGCGAACCGCCTGCCGACGATGCCAATCCGCCGGTGCCGGGCGACTCCAGCAGCACCACCATTCCCATCCCGCCGGCCGCCGCGCCGGCGACGCCCGCGGCACCCGACACGCCGCCCAAGTACATCAAGCCCAAGACGTGGACCGTGGTGCTGATGGCCGTCGTCGCACTGATCGGCATCGTGCTGATCATGTGGGCGTGGCGCCTCGGCCCTTTCAACAGCACCCTGGTGCAGACCGACAACGGCTACGTGCGCGGGCAGATCACGGTGCTCGCGCCGCAGGTCAATGGCTATGTGGCCGAAGTGCTGGTCAAGGACTTCCAGTTCGTCAAAGCAGGCCAGCCGCTGCTGCGCATCGACGACCGTATCTACAAGGCGCGCGTGGACCAGGCCGAGGCCCAGCGCGACGGCGCGCTTGCCGCGCTGGAGAACTTCACGCAGACCCAGGCCCAGAACCGCGCCCGTGGCGGCGCCGCGCGCGCCACGCTGGTGGCGGTGCAGGCCGAGCGCAATCGCGCCGCGGCCGAACTGGGACGGGTCGAGGAACTGGCGGCCAAGGGATCGGTATCGCTCAATGAGCGCGACCGCGTGCGCATGACGACCCAGCTGGCCGGCGCCAATGTACTCAAGGCCAAGGCCGATATCGCCATCGCCGAAGAAACCGTCAAGGCCACGACCGTCTCGCGCGGCGGCCTGGAGGCGCAGGTCAAGACGGCCGAAGCGCAGCTGGCGCTGGCGAAAATCGACCTGTCAAACACGGTCGTCAAGGCCCCGCGCGACGGCCAGGTGAGCGAAGCGTCGGTACGTTTGGGCCAGTACGTCACGGCCGGCTCGCAGCTGCTGTTCCTGGTCCCCGACACCATGTGGATCGTGGCGAACTTCAAGGAAAACCAGACCTGGAAAATGCGCATCGGCCAGCGCGCCACGTTCACCGTGGACGCCTTCAACGGCGCCGCCTTGAGCGGGCATGTCGAACAGATCGCGCCGGCCACCGGCTCGGAATTTTCCGTGCTGCGCGCCGATAACGCCAGCGGCAATTTCACCAAGGTAGTCCAGCGCCTGCCGGTGCGCATTGCCATCGATGCCAATCAGGAGCTGGCACGGCGCCTGCGGCCCGGCATGTCGGTGATCGTCAAGGTCGATACCGTCGGTGCGGCGGAGCAGCAGCCGTGAGGCGCCGCCTCGTCCTGGCTGCGGGCATCGCCTGCGGCCTGAGTGCCTGCATGCCGGCCCTGCGTCCGGCGCCGCCGCTCGCGAAAGTCACCGCGCCCGAGGCCTGGCGCGATGGCCCGGCCGGGCAGGCCACCGTGGATGCGCAATGGTGGCGCGCCTTCGGCGACCCGGCCCTGACAAAGCTGGTGGAAGCGGCGCTCGCGCACAACACCAGCGTGCTGGCGGCGGTGGCGCGGGTCGACCAGGCGCGCGCGCTCGTGACCGTGGCCGATTCGGCGCGCCTGCCGGCCGTCAATGCGGTGCTGGGCGGCGCTTCCACGCGCACGCCGGCCGGTGCGGCGATGGTCAATTCGCGCTCGCTGCAGCCGGAATTGCAAGCCAGCTGGGAGCTCGACCTGTTCGGCCGCCTGCGCGACCAGTCGCGCGCGGCCTCGCTTCAGTACCAGGCCAGCCAGGCCGAACGCGATGGCGTGGCGCTGTCGGTGGCGGCCAGCACCGCGCAGGCGTACGTGGGTTTGCTGGCGCTGGACGCCCAGCTGCGGATCACCAAAGCGACTGCCGCCTCGCGCGCCGAAGCGCTGCGCCTTGCGTCGGACCAGGCGCGCGTGGGCTACACCTCGCAGCTGCAGCTGACGCAGGCGCAGGCCGAAAACGAATCGGTGCTGCAAGCCATTCCCGAACTGGAGCTGGCCATCCGCCGCCAGGAGAACAGCCTGCGCGTGCTGACGGGCGAACTGCCCGGCGCGGTGCCGCGCGAACGGCGCTTCCAGGATTTGCCGGTGCTGCCGGTGCCGGCCGCGCTGCCATCAAGCCTGCTGGCGCGCCGGCCCGACGTGGCGCAGGGCCAGTTGCTGCTGGCCGCGAGCGACGTCAACCTGGCGGTACGGCGCGCCGATTTCCTGCCGCACGTGACCATCAGCGCCAAATTTGGCAGCCTGCTCACCAACGGGCGCGATTACGATCCGGTGACCTTGTGGAGTTTGGGCGGCAGCGTGCTGGCGCCCGTGCTTTCAAGCGGGCGCCTGAGCGCGCAGGTCGACGCGGCCACGGCGCAGCGCGACCAGGCGGCGTTTGCCTACCGCGGCGTGGTACTCGCAGCCTTCAGCGAAGTGGAAAATGCCCTCGCCGGCGTGACGCGCCTGCAAACGCAGATGGAGCATGCCCAAAAGCGCCGCGATATCCTGGCGCGCACCCTGGACTTTGCGAAGGACCGCTACCAGGCCGGCTATGCCTCGTATCTGGAAGTGCTCGACGCGCAGCGCAACCTTTACCAGACCGAGCTCAACGCGGTGACGCTGCGCCAGAACCAGGCGAACAATATGGTGGCGCTGTACCGCGCGCTGGGCGGCGGCTGGAGCGCGAGTCCGCAGTAACATGCCTGCGCAGCAAGTACGGCAGGCGCGGCGCGCAAGCGGGCGTGGCGCACGCCTGATGTAGCGCAAACCCTGGGCAGGGACGGTGGCTAGAATGCCCCATGCCCGCCTATAACGACCTCGGTTACCGTTCGCTGTTCGCCCACCCGGAACTGGTGCGCGATCTGGTCACGCACTTTACGCCTTTCACATTGTTCGACAATGTGGCGCTGTCCTCGTTCGAACGGGTCGATCCCGTGTACGTGAGCGAGCGCCTGGCGGCGCGCCAGAGCGACATGGTCTGGCGCGTGCGGATCGGCGAGCATGTTCTGTACGTGTATATCGTGCTCGAATTCCAGTCCGGCGTGGACCGCTGGATGGCGCTGCGCATGCAGAGCTATGTCGGCCTGCTGTGCCAGGACTTGGTCAAGCGGCATGCATTGTCCTCGGCTTTGCTGTTGCCGCCGGTCTTGCCGGTGGTGGTTTATAACGGTGCGCCGCGCTGGAGCGCCAGCCTGGACCTGGCCGCGTTGCTCATGCAGGCACCCGCCGAACTGGCGCCGTTCCAGCCATCCCAGCGTTACGTTCTGGTCGACCAGCAGCGCCTGGACAGGGCGGCGCTGGAAGCGAATGCCACCCTGCTGGCGCTGCTGTTTCGGATGGAACTTTCGAGCGCCTCCGAGGTCCGACACAATGTCTTGCCCGCGCTGCTAACCTGGTTCGACGACGCGCCCCAGGAAAGCCTGCGGCTCTCGGTCGCGCAGTGGATAAAGCACCTGGCGCAACGGCGCGGCAACCTGGAATCGTTCGCGTTTGACAGTGTGGAAGGGCTGGCTGATATGGAACGTAAATTTGAAACCTGGGCCGAAGAGTTCGAAGATATCGGCTTTCAGAAAGGACTCGCACTGGCAGAAAAAGCCAGGATGGAAGGGGCGGTGGAAGGTCGGCTTACCGCGCTGCGCGGCATGCTCGGCAGCCTGTTGCACAAGCGCTTCGGCGACCTTCCGCAGACGGCAACGCAACGCATCGGCCAGGCCACGTACGCGGAACTGGAACAGTGGTGCGAGCGCAGCCTGGATGCGCCCAGTTTGACCGCGGTGTTCGGCGACGACCCGGCGTCCGCACAGGCCTCCGGCCCGGTGTGACCGGGCGGTGTACTGAGCGATTCCGGCAGTATTACAACGGCGCGTGCACGATGGCGCCTTTTCAGGAGCCGTCGCCTGATGGCGGCGCATCTTCGCGCTTGGCTCCCTGGAAGCCGTCGTACACGCGGCGGTGGAAGGCATACGAACAGGTGTCGTCGCGCGCGTCGTACTGGCTCACCCACTCCATCAGGTAGGGCAGCATGCTGTCCTGTTCTTCTTTTGATGCGTACTTGTGCGGCTCCCACGGCCGCAGCGCGTTGTTGGCCATGCAGGCATCCTTGCCCGGATTGATGAACACCAGCTGGGTACAGAACGGCAGCGCCGCCTCGATCAGGTCTCCGTAGCAGCCTTCCACCACCCAGTCGTCATGGCCGCGCACGAAGGCGTACAAGTCGGCCAGCACTTCATAGGCCGGCCGCGCCACCGCCACCGATCCCGGCACCCAGTAAATGGTGTCCAGATCGAGGTGCCGCAGCTGGTGCTGTCCGGCCAGCTGGCGCGCGCGCCACGACTTGCCGGACCCCGAATTGCCCATGATGAGAACGCGCATGCAGTCCCTTACGCCAGCAGCGGCACCAGGTATTTGCCGGTGACGCTCTCCGGATTGGCCGCCACGTCTTCCGGCGTGCCGCTGGCGATGATCTTGCCGCCGCCGGCGCCGCCTTCCGGACCCAGGTCGACGATCCAGTCGGCGGTCTTGACCACATCGAGATTGTGTTCGATGATGACCAGCGTATTGCCCTGGTCGCGCAGGCGGTGGATGACCTTGAGCAGCAGGTCGATATCGTGGAAGTGCAGGCCGGTGGTCGGCTCGTCCAGGATGTACAGCGTGCGCCCGGTGTCGCGCTTGGACAGTTCCAGCGACAGCTTCACGCGCTGCGCTTCGCCGCCCGACAGGGTGGTTGCGCTCTGGCCGAGGCGGATATAGCCCAGGCCGACGTCGAGCAGGGTTTGCAGCTTGCGCGCGATCAGCGGCACCGGCTTGAAGAATTCGTGCGCCTCTTCCACCGTCATGCCCAGCACTTCGGTGATGTTCTTGCCCTTGTACTGCACTTCCAGCGTTTCGCGGTTATAGCGCTTGCCGTGGCAGACGTCGCACGGCACATACACGTCCGGCAGGAAGTGCATTTCGACCTTGATCACGCCATCGCCCTGGCACGCTTCGCAGCGCCCGCCCTTGACGTTGAACGAGAAGCGCCCGGCGCTGTAGCCGCGCTCCTTGGCCGCCGGCACGCCCGAGAACAGGTCGCGGATCGGCGTGAACAAGCCGGTATAGGTGGCCGGGTTCGAGCGCGGCGTGCGTCCGATCGGCGCCTGGTCGACAGAAATGACCTTGTCGAAGTGTTCCAGCCCGCTGATCGAATCGTGCGGTGCCGGTTCGGTCTGCGAGCCATACAGGTGGCGCGACAGGGCCGGGTACAAGGTGTCGTTCACCAGCGACGATTTACCGGAACCGGAAACGCCCGTCACGCAGGTCATCAAGCCGACCGGCAGCTTGAGCGTGACCTTTTTCAGGTTGTTGCCGGTGGCGCCGGTGATCACCACCTGCTTGCTGGCGTCGGCCACGTGGCGCTTCTTGGGCACCGCGATCTTGAGCGAGCCATTCAGGTAGCGCGCGGTCAGCGATTTTTTGTTCTTGAGAATGTCCTTGAGCGTACCTTCGGCGATGATCTCGCCGCCATGCACGCCGGCGCCCGGACCCATGTCGACGATGTAGTCGGCGGTGCGGATCGCGTCTTCGTCATGCTCGACCACCAGCACGCTGTTGCCGATGTCGCGCAGGTGCTTGAGCGTTTCGATCAGGCGGTCGTTGTCGCGCTGGTGCAGGCCGATCGACGGTTCATCGAGCACGTACATCACGCCGGTCAGGCCCGAACCGATCTGCGAGGCCAGGCGGATGCGCTGCGCCTCGCCGCCCGAGAGCGTGTCGGCGCTGCGGTCGAGCGACAGATAATCCAGGCCCACGTTGTTGAGGAATTTGAGGCGAGAAACGATCTCCTTGACCACGCGGTCGGCGATCTCTTTCTTGGCGCCCTTGAGCGTGAGCTTCTCGAAGAACTCCAGGCATTCGCGCAGCGGTTTGCGCGCCACCTCGTAGATGGCGCGCTGCTGCTTGCCGGTGCCGACCTTGACGTAGCGCGCTTCCACGCGCAGGCGCGCGCCTTCGCACGACGGGCACTGCTTCTCGTTGATGAACTTCGCCAGCTCCTCCTTGACGGCCATCGAATCGGTTTCGCGGTAGCGCCGCTGCAGGTTGGTGACCACGCCTTCGAAGGTGTGCTCGCGAATCACGGTGCGACCACGCTCGTTCACGTAGGTGAACGGGATCGAGGTTTTGCCGGAGCCGTACAACACCGCCTGCTGCGAGGCCAGGTCGAGCTGCTCGAACGGCATGTCGATATCGAACTCGTAGTGCGCCGCCAGGTTCGACAGCATCTGGAAGTAGAACTGGTTGCGCCTGTCCCAGCCCTTTACCGCGCCGGAAGCGAGCGACAGGTTGGGGAAGGCGACGATGCGGCGCGGGTCGAAAAATTCGATGTGACCGAGGCCGTCGCATTCGGGGCAGGCGCCCATCGGATTATTGAACGAGAACAGGCGCGGCTCGAGTTCCTGCAGCGAGTAGCCGCAGGTGTTGCAGGCGAACTTGTTGGAGTAGACGTGTTCCTGGGCAGTGTCCATTTCGAGCACCACGGCGCGCCCGTCGGCCAGGCGCAGCGCGGTCTCGAAGCTTTCGGCCACGCGCTGCTTGATCTCCGCATTCACCTTGACCCGGTCGATGACCACGTCGATGGTGTGCTTCTCGGTTTTCTTCAGCTTGGGCAGGTCGTCGATCTCGTAGATCTTGGCGTCGTGGGTGCCGCTCTGGATGCGAAAGCGCACGAAGCCCTGCGCCTGCATCGACTCGAACAGGTCGCTGTGCTCGCCCTTGCGGTTGGCCACCACGGGCGCCAGGATCATCAGCTTGGTATCTTCCGGCATGGCCAGCACCGCGTCGACCATCTGCGACACCGTCTGCGCGGCCAGCGCGTGGTCCGGGTGGTTGATGCAGTAGGGCGTGCCGACGCGCGCATACAGGAGGCGCAGGTAATCGTGGATTTCGGTGACCGTGCCAACGGTGGAGCGCGGATTGTGCGAGGTGGCCTTCTGCTCGATCGAGATGGCCGGCGACAGGCCTTCGATCAGATCGACATCGGGCTTTTCCATCAACTGCAGGAACTGGCGCGCGTAGGCCGACAGCGATTCGACATAGCGGCGCTGCCCCTCGGCATACAAGGTGTCGAACGCCAGCGACGACTTGCCGGAGCCGGACAGGCCGGTGATCACAATCAGCTTGTTGCGTGGCAGGTCGAGATTGATGTTCTTCAGGTTGTGCGTACGTGCGCCGCGAATGCGGATCTGTTCCATGTGTTGTGTGCCTTAAACGGGTCAGCTAATACTATAGCCGTGTTTCAGAAGCGACGTCTGCGGGCACGATTCTCGCGTCCGCAAGTGCGCCAGGGGCGTATTGATATTGCTCAGGGATTGTGCAGCTTTGTACTGTATATAATACCAGTATTCATGCCCCATGCAAACGGATGACGAGTCGACAAGCTGCGCGCGGCAGTCGCGGATAGCGCATGGCCGCGCCGAACTCCTTGCCGGTTTTGTTGTCTTAGTTTACAGCTTGCCGGGCCAGGCGCAGGCACTAGCCGGGTGCCCGTGCGGGGTAGAATAGGCGTTTGGATTCTCGGACGGCTGGCATATAATCCCCGTCTGGCAAAAAATCATCGCGCCGCGGGACGCCGCAGCAGTTCAACAGGAGTAATACATGGCATCAGTCAATAAAGTCATCATCGTCGGCAACTTGGGGCGCGATCCGGAAATCCGCTACATGCCCAGCGGTGACGCCATCGCCAACATCGCCGTCGCGACCTCGTACAAATCGAAGGACCGCAACACCGGCGAGCAAAAAGAGCTGACCGAATGGCACCGCATCTCGTTCTTCGGCCGCCTGGCTGAAATCGTCGGCCAGTACCTGAAAAAAGGTTCCTCGGTCTACGTCGAAGGCCGCCTGCAGACCCGTAAATACACCGACAAGGATGGCGTCGAGAAGTACGCGACCGAAATCGTCGCGGAACAGATGCAGATGCTGGGCGGACGCCAGGGCATGGGCGGCGACGCCGGCGGCGGCATGGACGATGGCGGCGGTTACGATTCGCAGCCGCAGCAGAGCCGTCCGGCGCCACAGCGCCAGGCGCCACCTGCGCCAGCGGCACGTCCGGCACCGAAGCCGGCGCCGAACTTCTCGGACATGGATGACGACATCCCGTTTTAAGATCCGCTGAAGTCCTTGATGTAAAAAAGCCCTGTAACTCCTTGAAGCTACAGGGCTTTTTAGCTTCTTCGCGACATCCGGCAATCGTAAAGATTTCCGACAGTTCTGCCTCCGGTGCTTCCATCAGCAGATTTTTGACTCGGCGCGACATCGGGCACATACTTTCCACTTTTGGAAAGCACAGGCAATCGCATGAATGCGCTCACGCTCCATTACCATCCACTGTCGTCCTGCTGCCACAAGGTACTGATCGCCATCGACGTGCTCGGCATCGAGGTGGACAAGCGCCTGCTCAACCTGGGCGACCCCGGCGAGCGGGCCGCGCACCTGGCGCTGTGGCCGACTGGCAAGATGCCGCTCTTGATGGACGGGCCGCGTCCCGTGCCCGAAACGAGCATCATCATCGAGTATCTCCAGCGCCACCATGCCCGCCCTGGCCGTACGCTCATCCCGGATGCGCCGGACGCGGCGCTCGACGTGCGCTTGTGGGACCGCCTGTTCGACCTGTACGTGATGACCCCGATGCAGGCGCTGACAGCCGACCTGCTGCGGCCCGAAGGCGAGCGCGACGCACACGCCGTGGCCAAGGCGCGCGAAAGCCTGTCGTCGGCCTACGCTTTCATCGACCGCCACCTCGAAGGCCGGACCTGGGTCGCCGGCGAGGCATTCAGCATGGCCGACTGTGCCGCCGCGCCAGCCTTGTTCTATGCCATGGCCTACGTGCCGCTGCCGCCGCGGCATGGCCACCTGGCGGCCTATGTCGAGCGCTTGATGGAGCATCCATCGGTGGCGCTCACCATCGATCAGGCACGACCCTACTTCAAGTTCTTTCCTGGCCGCAGCGGCTTGTCTCTGCGCTTCTTCGACCCGGCCACGCTTCCGGACTGACTGCGCAACCCGCGATGAGCCAGGGCGGGATGAGCACCAGCGATGCGTACGGACGGGATTTTTGAGGGGATGTATCTGCCACACTTTCAACTGCGAAGACGAGGAGACGGCGGGCGTTCTGCCGTGGCCTGCGGGCTGCAAAATCATCATGCCTGAGCCAGCCACGCCAGCGGAAACTCGACAATCGTCTGTGGCCCGATGGCAACCAGGGCTGCGCGCGCCGCATCATGGAAACGCGGGGTGAAACCGGGCAGGTCGCCGATCAGCGTCCGCGTCGCCAGGTCCCAGACCGTCGTCCCCGTGTCCGCCGCGACGTACAGGCGCTTGCCGTCACTGAACAGGTCGAGAACGCGGGTCTTTTCGTCCATGTCCATGGGCCAGCACGCGTCGGCAGACAGCGCCGCCTGCACCGTCGCATCAAGGATGCGCACGCCCGGCCCTTTACCGGATTCCTCGAATTCCTCCTCGTCCCAGTCCGCCGTGCCCCACAGCGCGACGTGGCGCTCGCTGACCCAGCAGGCGGGCGTATTCCAGTCGTCACGCATCGCGACGCGCACGACCGAGGCGCCGTCTTCGCTCTCCCACGGATTCGAACCGAGCCAGTCGGTGACGGACCAGGCCAGTGGAATCGAGACCGGCTGCCACACCCATCCATCATCGAACAGGCGGCTGCCGTCCGGGCTGGCCCGCAGCTGTCCGTGGAAATAGTCGTGGTAATGCGCGGGGCAATCCTTGCCTGACTCATATGTTGCGATGTGGCGCTCGGTAAGCGACTTGCCGGTCGCCGCATCGGCAGCGTCTAGGCGGTTCCAGTCGGTGCGATGGACGAGGACATTGCGCCCTTCATGGCGGAGGAAGCACGCACTGAAGGGCACCTGTTCGGCGTGATAGTCGCCGCCATCGAGGCGCATTGTGATGGCGCCGGACTGCGTCTCCACCACAATGCCGTGCCGGCCCTGGTCGACAACAATGGCCGCAAAGGCGCCGTCCGCCGAGGCGTGCAGCCGCAGGCCGGGCGGCAGGCGCTCACGGTCCGGCGGCAGCTCGGGAAGTTCCACCCGGCACAGTTCCACGCTGGCTCCGCTATCGAGATCGACCCCGTGCAGCGCGCCGTCCGTGGTCAGGACCAGCACATGGCCGTAGGGCGCCTGGACCGGGCAGGCGTCCACGATGGGAAGGGCGGGCCATGCGAGGGTGCGCAGCGGGTAGGCATGCCCATTTGTCGCCTGCAACATGCTCTCATTGATCGTGATCATATTAAATTCCTGGTTCGCGGAACATCCAAAATGCGTCTGCCGCAGCAGCGGCGCCCTTTTTTTAATGCTTGCCCGGCCATGATCCCATGGGCGGGGAGCCGTCAGGCTGCCGCGCGCAAGGGACGCAACGCCGCCATGATTTCGCCGGCCAGGCACTCCACCGCCGGCGAACCGCTGTTGCGTCCCCTGATCAGCACGACCTCGAGCGGCTCCACCGGCGGCAAGCCCTCCGCTTCGCCCAGCCGCACCAGGTGCGGCGGGATGCTGCACTCGGCCAGCGCCGCCACCGCGAGGCCCGCATCGACCATCGCCACGATGCCCAGCAGGCTCGGGCTGCTATACGTCGCGCCGTACGGCCTGCCGCTCTTTTCCAGCGCAGCCAGGGTGTGCTCGCGCGCCACGCAGCCCTTGTCGAACAGCGCCACCGGCAGCGGCGATTTTTTCCACACCGCATGCCGCTGCGAGCCGACCCACACCATCGCTTCACGCCGGATGAAACTGCCTTCCAGATCGTCGGCGCGGGTCACGAACGCCAGGTCGATCTGCCCCTTTTGCAGCAGCGGCTTGAGCAGCGTGCTTTGCAGGCAGACCAGCTCGATCTCGACATTGGCGAACAGCTTCGTGAAGCGTTCCAGCACCGGCGGCAGCAGGGACGCCACGTAGTCGTCGGGCGCGCCGAGCACCACGCGCCCGACCACCTCCTGCGTGCGCAGCGCGGCCAGCGCCTGCTCCTCCAGCGCCAGCATCTGGCGCGCGTACGGCAGCAGGCGCTCGCCGGCCGCCGTCAGCTCGATGCGGCGCGTGTGGCGCGCGAACAGCGCCTGCCCCACCGTTTCTTCGAGCTTCATGATCTGCATGCTCACCGCCGCCTGCGAACGGTGCACCGCATCGGCCGCGCCGACAAAGCTCATGTGGTCGGCCGCGGCCACAAAGGTGCGCAGCTGGTTCAGGTTCAGGTCTGGAGTCATGGTTTCGATTATCGAATGAATTTCATCAATTAAATCAGCTTGTTTGATGTATGGCGCTGCCCGATGATAGCCCGAAACCACTCACCGGAGCAGATCATGTCCAATCCCGCCGTATCGTTCGCCGCTGCCATGCTCATGCTTGGCACGCTGGGTATTTTCTTCCACGAGGCCGCGCTGGCGCCCGTGATGACCGTATTCTTCCGCTGCGCTTTCGGGGCCGCCATCCTGCTGGCGTACTGCGCGTACAAAGGCATGCTCAAGCGCAGCAACGTTTCGTTCAACAACCTGATGCTCGCCCTCGGCAGCGGCATCCTGATGTGCGTGAACTGGGTGATGTTCTTTGAAGCGATCGCCCGCGTCGGCATTTCCGTGACCACCATCGTGTACCACGTGCAACCGTTCCTGGTCCTGATCTTCGGTTCGCTCCTGCTCAAGGAACGCGTCAGCGCCAACAATATCGGCTGGGTCGTGGTGGGATTCGCCGGCCTCGTGCTGGCATGCGGACTGCGTACCGACATGGCGCTCAGTTCCACCTATCTGATCGGCATCGCCTGCACGCTCGGCGCCGCCGTCGCCTACGCCGGCGTCACCCTCACCACGCGCGCCATCCGCGGCATGCCGCCCCACCTGACGGCATTGACGCACTGCCTCACCGGCACCGTGCTCACGGCCGGGTTCTTCAGCATGCCCGCCGGCGGCATCGATGCCGCCCAGTGGGGCTGGCTGGCCGGACTGGGACTGATCCCCACCGCGCTCGCCTATGTGATGGTGTACGGCGCCACGCCGCGCATGAACACGGCCGTTATCGCCGTGCTGACCTTCCTCTATCCGGCTGCGGCGCTGGTGGTCGACTTCGTCGTCTACGGCCACGCGATCGGCGCGCTGCAGCTGGCCGGCTTTGCGCTGATCGCCAGCGCCACGCTCGGCGTCAACCTGCAATGGCATTTTTTCCCTTCCCTGAAAGGCGCATGATGCAGCCCTATCAAGCCCGGCGCGCGCAGCTGATCGCGCGGATGCGCAAGCAAGGCGGCGGCGTGGCCGTCATTCCCACCGCGCCCGAAGTCATGCGCAACAACGATGTCGAGTATCCGTTCCGGCACGACAGCTATTTTCATTATCTCTCCGGCGTGACCGAGCCGGAAGCGGTGATCGTATTGGTGGCCGGGGCGCAATCGCGTTCCATCCTCTTCTGCCGCGACGTGGATGCCGCGCATGAAATCTGGCATGGATTCCGGCATGGCCCGGCCGGCGCATGCGCGCATTTCGGGTTCGACCAGGCGTATTCGATATCGGCGCTCGACCAGCACCTGCCAGCCCTGTTGACCAACGCGCCGGCCCTGTACGCCGGCATGGGCCGTAACGCTGCCTTCGACGAGCGCCTCAACGGAGCGCTGCGCGGCCTGCGCGCCGCGGCGCGCTCCGGCGTGCGCGCGCCGGCGGTCATCCACGACGTTCACATGCTGCTCGACGACATGCGGCTGCTCAAGGATGGCGGGGAACTCGACATCATGCGGCGCTGCGCCGCCGTGGCGGCCGATGCCCATCTGCGTGCCATGCGAACAGCGCGTGCCGGGCTTGCTGAATACCAGGTCGAGGCCGAGCTGCTGTACGAATTCCACCGCCAGGGCGCGGCCGCGCCGGCGTATCCATCCATCGTGGCGGCGGGCGCGAATGCCTGCGTGCTGCACCACAATCCCGGCCGCACCCAGCTGCGGGATGGCGAGCTGCTGCTGATCGATGCCGGCTGCGAGCTCGACAGCTATGCATCGGACATCACGCGCACCTTCCCCGTCAACGGCCGCTTTTCGCCCGCGCAAAGGCGGATCTACGAGATCGTGCTCGATGCCCAGTTGGCCGCGCTCGCCGCGGTGCGCCCCGGCGCGAGCGTGATGGCGCCGCACGAGGCGGCGGTGCGCATCCTGTCCCAGGGAATGCTCGACACGGGCTTGCTCGACGCCGACCGCGCCGGCTCGCTTGACGACGTCATCGGCAGCGGCGCCTATCGCCAGTTCTTCATGTGCAAAACCAGCCACTGGCTCGGGATGGATGTGCATGACGTCGGCAGCTACCGCGAACCGGGCGGCGACGCCTGGCGCACCCTGCAGCCGGGCATGACGCTCACCGTCGAACCGGGCCTGTACATCAGGCCGGCGCCAGGCGTGCCGGAACAGTTCTGGCACATCGGCATCCGGATCGAGGATGACGTCGCGGTGACGCCATCGGGCAGGGAAGTGCTCAGTGCCGGCGTACCCAAGGCAATCGACGACATCGAAGCGCTGATGCGTTGACAAAGGCATGCCGATGACGCACGCTGAGGGCCACAGAACCCATCAGGAGCGACGCGTGAACCTTTCCCCGGCCATTCCCATTTTGCGCATTTTTTCGGAGCAAAAAGCCAGGGAGTTTTACCTGGACTTCCTGGGCTTCGCCTGCCAGTGGGAGCACCGCTTCGAGGAGGGCATGCCCTTGTATATGGAGATCAAGCGTGGCGAGCTGGTGATCCACCTGAGCGAACACCATGGCGATGCCACGCCCGGCTCGACCATCTTCGTCCATCTCGATGACATCGACGCGCTGCACCAGGAACTGACGGCCAAGAACTACGCCTATGCGCGTCCGGGTGTCGACGACCTGCCGTGGGGCCGGGTGATGCAAGTGGCCGATCCCTTCGGCAACCGCATCCGGTTTTGCCAGCCGCCGCCCTGACAGTCGGTGGTACGACAGCTACATCTGCCGGAAATGATGCAGGTAACTCCGGCTGACCGGCAGCACCTCCGCGCGTCCGCGCAGGTGCACGTCGGCCGTCTCGTTCACCCCGCGCACTACCTCGCTCACGTAATGCAGATTGACGATCACCGAGCGGTGGATCTGCACGAAGCGGTCCGGATCGAGTTCGTCGCCCAGTTCGCGGATGCTCTTGCGAATCAGCGCCTCGCCATCGTCCCACACCACCGAGGTGTACTTGCCGTCCGCGCGGATGAACGCCACCTGCTCCACCGCAATCAATCGCACCCGGCTGCCGACCGAGGCCTTGATCCACTGCAGCCAGTTGCGCGTGCCGCCGCGCTGGCGCAGTTCGCTGGCCATGCGTTCGAGCATCGCGTCGAAGGCCGCGCCGGCGTCGGGTGCTCGCCCCAGCCGTTCCTGCAAACGCTGCACCGTGTCGGCCAGGCGCGCCGCGTCGATCGGCTTGACCAGATAATCGATGGCGCCCTGCTCGAACGCCTGCACCGCATACTGCTCGTACGCGGTAATGAACACGATCTGCGCCCGCCGCGCCAGCGCCCGCGCCGCCTCGATGCCGTTCAGGCCGGGCATGTGCACGTCCAGGAACACGATCGCCGGCTGATGCTGGTCGAACAGCTCGACCGCCTCGCCGCCGTTGCGCGCCTCGGCCACGATGTCCAGCTCCGGCCACAGCCGCGCCAGTTGCGCGCGCAGGTGCTCGCGCAGCAGCGGTTCGTCGTCGGCGATCAGGGCGGTCGGGTGGTTCATGCGGCGCTCCGTGGTTGAAAAGTCAGTTCGACGTGCAAGCCGTGCGGCATCTGCTCGTGTAAATCCAGCTTCGCGCCGGCGCCGTAAAAAGCCTGCAGGCGCGTGCGCACATTGGTCAGCCCGGTGCCCGGCTGGCCAAGCTCCGACATGCCGATACCGGTGTCGCTCACCCACAGGCTCACGCGGCCGCTGGCTGCATCGCGCTGGCCGCCGACCTCGATGCAGCCGCCGTCAAGGCTCGGATCGATGCCGTGCCGCACCGCGTTCTCCACCAGGGTCAGCAAGGCCATCGCCGGAAACGGCAAGGCGCTCAGCCCGGGCGCCGTCTCCACCGTGAACCGCAGGCGGTCGGGCATGCGCATGTGCATCAGCTCCAGATAGGCGCGCACCAGCTGCAGCTCGGTGTCGAGCGTGGCATCGGCATCGTTCAGGCGCGGCATCGCGGCCTTGAGGTAGGCGATCAGATGGCGCAGCACCGGCCCCGCGTTGTCGGATTTGGCCTCGACCAGCGCCTCGATATTGGCCAGCGTATTGAACAGGAAGTGCGGTTCGATCTGCGCCTGCAGCAGGCGCAGGCGCGCGTCGAGCAGCTCGCGCTCGAGCGTGTGGCGCTCGCGCTCGGCCTGCAGGCGCGCCGCGCGCTCGTGCGCCTTGCGTTCCAGGCGCAGTGCCACGAGCGTCACCAGCACCCCGACGATGAGCGCGACGACGGCCAGCATGACGTAGCCATACGCCAGCTCGCGTTTGGCGGGGCTGTTTTCCGTCAGCCGGAAAATGGCCAGCGTGGCGACTGGCGCCATCAGCGCCACTGCCAGCAGCCGTACCAAGGCCGGCGGCAGCCAGCGCTGGCGCAGCGTGCCGCTCGCCGTGTAGGTGAGCAGCAAGGCGATGGCGATGAAACCGATGCGCAGCAGCACCGACAAAAACGGCCCCGACGACAGCGTTGACAGCACCCACGTCAGTTGCAGCGCGATGAGCGTCACCACCAGCGCCTGGCGCAGGGTCGGCAGCGCCGGATGGCGCGAGGGCAGGGCAGGTGGCGGCGCGTTGGTCATCCCGCCACAATAACCGTTCGCCGACCGTCGTTCAAGCCCGGAAAACCGCCGCCGGTCGCGCCGATCGCCGCGCGCCCTCGCCAGCGGCGCCGCCCGCGCCTACTGTGTGCAGATCCGATATCACACCAATCACACGAAAGGAAGTCGCATGATCTTGCAAACTGCTGGAAGCATGCCGCACACGGCGCCGGGAGGCACGGCGGGCGTGACCGCGCGGCGCGACAGGGTCGACACCGCGCTGGCGTGGTCGGCGCGCCTGTGGTTTGGCGTGGCCGTGCTGGGGCAACTGCTGTTTGCCTGGTACGTGGCCGTGTTCTACGGCGGCGCGCTGGCGCACGGCGATCTGGCGCAATGGAACAAGGTCATGCCGCGCGGGTATGTCCCCGGCGACACCGCCGGCAATGCCGCCATCGGCATGCACATGCTGGTGGCGGTCGTCATCACCATCGGTGGCGCGCTCCAGCTGATGACGCCGCTGCGGCGCCTGGCGCCCTCGTTCCACCGCTGGAACGGGCGCGTGTATGTGCTGCTGGCGGTGGCGTCCAGCCTCGTCGGCCTGTACATGGTGTGGTTTCGCGGCGCGGTGGGCGGCCTGGCGCAGCACGTGGGCATCAGCGGCAATGCCGTGCTGATCGTGCTGTGCGCGGTCTTTGCCGTGCACCATGCGCGCGCCGGCCGCAGCGCCCTGCACCGGCGCTGGGCGCTGCGCCTGTTCCTGGCGGTCAGCGGCGTCTGGTTCTTCCGGATCGGCCTGATGGCCTGGATCGTGGCCAACAAGGGGCCGGCCGGGTTCGATCCCGTGACCTTCCAGGGGCCATTCCTGAGCTTCCTGTCGTTTGCCCAGTACCTGGTGCCGCTTGCGGTGCTGGAGCTGTATGCGCGCGCGCGGGCGAGCGATAGCGTGGCGGCGCGCAGCGCGATGGCCGTCGCCATGCTGGTGCTGAGCGCGGCGACGGCGGCAGGCGTTGCTGCCGCGACGATGATCCTGTGGCTGCCGCATCTTTAGAGCGTCGTTCAGGCGGGGAAAGCCTCGGCCGTCGTGCGCACGGCCAGTGAGCTGTCGGCCGGCACCGGCAAGCCTGACCACACCCAGTTGTGGTGCGCGATGATGGCCGGCGCAGCGAGGTGCGGACGGTCGGCGGTGGTGTGCGCATCGGACAAGACCACCACCTGCAAGCCGCGCGAGGCCGCCGCGCGCACGGCGGTGTCGATGCAAAATTCGGTGGCGAAACCGCTGATATACAAGGTGGTGGTGGCGCTGGCGGCCAGCTGCGCCGCCAGGTCGGTCGCGGCGAACGAGTCGCCGGCCAGCTTTTGCACCGTGCTGTCGGTGGCGGCTTGTTCCAGCGCCGGGATGACTTGCCAGGGTGCCGAGCCGATGCCGGTATCCGCATCCGCATGCTGGACGAAGATCACCTGGCCGCCCTGCGCGCGGATGCGCCGGGCGGCGTGGTTGATGCGATCGACAACGCCGGCGCTGTCGAAACACGGTTGGGCGGGATTGTTCAGCCATGCGTTCTGCATGTCGATGATCAGGAGTGTGTTCATGGGGGCCGGCTCGTGGTGAATGAAGAGGCGCCCAGTGTTATCGAAAACGTCAGCTTGATAAACGGTCATCCGGTTCGGAGATTGGTAACCAGCGCTTGCGAATCGGGATAGCGGAAATTCCTAAACCGGGGTCAGACCTCCAATTAGAAACAAATGCCTGATGTGAACAAAAAAGTGCTGCGCCAGTGCGTACCAGTAGCGCGGACCCCGGTCAGGCAACGAAAAAGTTTCGAGTCGGAGGTCTGACCCCGGTTAGGCAACAAAAAAGTTTCGAGTCGGAGGTCTGACCCCGGTTAGGAAACAATGGGCAGGGCGTCGGCCAGTTGGCGGCCGAACAGCGTACGCGACCATTGCTGGCGGTTGCCGATCACGTACAGGCGCCGTTTGGCCCTGGTCGCGGCAACGTTGATGATGTTGGGCCGGCCAGCGGCCCAGTTGCGCGCTTCGTTGGTCTTGCCGCCAAGGACGAACACCACCGTCTCGCACTCTTTGCCCTGGAAGGTATGCACCGTGCCCACGTGCCCGTGCAGCCACTTGGCGATGGCCTCGTCGTCCGCGTCGCCCGCCCACTCGTCGGCGCGTGCCCGCAGCAGCCCCGTCAACTCTTGTGCCACCGATTTGAACGGCGAGATCAGGAACAGGTCCGGCAGGCCGTGCGCCTCGCCGACCCAGCCGTTGCTGGCGTAGCGCACCACGATGCCGGCCGCCGCCGCGCCTTCGCGCTCGTTGTAGTGCTCCTCGAACTCGCCGCCGGCAACGTCGTGCCAGCACGACGGACCGAGCAGCGGCCGCAGCGCGGTGGCCTGCTCTTCCTCGGCACGCGCCGGGCCGTAGACCATCTTGGCGTTGTAGGCAATTGCGTTCGACAGCGAAAACATCGGGTCGGCGCAGCGCCGGTGCACGCGCAGCGGCGCGCCGACCCACAGGTCGCTGCCGTCGTACTGCACCACGTTGGCGCCGAAGCGGTTGCCGCGGTCGGCCAGGTGCTGGGCCGAATACGCGGTCAGCTGGTGCTCGGCCGGCGCCTGGTGGTAGCTGAGGATGCCGTAGTCGAGCTTCTTGTCCATCGCGACCATCGGTTCGACCTGCAGCGGGTCGCCCACGATCAGGGCGCGCTTCGAGCGCCAGATGGCGCCCAGTGCGTGCGAGGGCACCGCCTGGCCGGCTTCGTCCACCAGCAGCAACCCGATTTCTCCTTCGCCAAGGTCGGCAAAGCAGCGCGATACCGACGCGAATGTGCTCGATACCACCGGCACGGCCAGGAAAAAGGTGGCCCACAAGTGGCGCGCCATGGCCGCCAGGTGCGGCTGGATGTAGCCTTCCTGCCCCAGCATGGCCAGCGCCAGGCGGAAGTTGGTTTCGAACGGCTTGCCGGCATGCTTGAGGAAAGCCTTGTGCAGCTGCATGGCGGCGACGAACACCGCGGCGCGCGCCGCGTGATATGTCGCGTTGCTGCGCGGCAGGGACTTCTGTTGCTGCTCGACCGGGAGCGCGGCAAACGCGGCCGGGTCGAAGGCGGCTTCGCCCAAGGTGGCCGCGAGCGCGTCGAGGCGCTGGCGCACGCTGCGCAGCGCCGCGGCGTGCGTGGCAGCGTCGGCCCGGGCCGCCTGCCAGTGCGCCGCGCAGTCGCTGGCGCTGGCCAGCGCTTCCAGGCGCGCCACTTTCAAGCGCGCGCGCTCGGTGCGCAGGCTGTCGTACTCGTCCGACAATGCCTGCTGGCGCGACTGGAATGCGGCGAACTTCGCCTTGCTGAAAAAGCGCGCCAGCAACTGGCGCCAGGCCGGCCATTCGGTGGCGTGCAGTTCGCGTTCCTGCAGATTGGTGGCGATGGCGCAGGCATTGCCGGCGCTATCGGTATCGAGCGCGGCCAGCGCCGCGCTGGCGTCATCGTTGCGCTGGCGTGCCGCGGCGGCGGCCCCATCGAAAGCCGCGCACAGGTCGCGCGCCGCCTTCCATGCCGGCAGCGCGCTGTCGTAATCGAGGATCGCGGCCTGGATCGCTTCGACCTCGGCCACGGCCTGGTTGAAGCGGGTGCGCGCCGCTTCCCAGTTGAGCGAGGCGCCGGCGGCGGCGAGCTGTTTCGCCAGCCCAGTCTCCTTGAAGGCGCCGAGGCGGTTGGCCACCAGGCTGCGGTTGGCCATCTTGCCGAGGGGGACCGAAATCAGGCCCCAGCAGCGGATCTTGCCATGCTCTTCGCCGGCATCGTCTTCCCCGGGTGCCTCGGCCTTGGCCTCGGCCTCGCCTGCCTCGCCCGGCAGCATTTTCTTTTCTTCGTTGAGAATCGATTCGGCGCTGGCGGCAAAGTAGTCGAACGGTTGGCCGTCCACCAGCAGCGCCTGCGGCGCCACTTTCTTGATGCTGGGCAGGTCGAGCGTGATGTTCTCGACCGCCTTGTTGTTTTCGCTGGCGACCACGATGCCGCTGTCGAGCAGGCGCTCATCGATGTGGAAGCATGGCCCCTTGAAGGCGACGCCGCTGCTGTTGGCCGGATACTCCACCTGGTGCGGCGAGCGCGCAAACGCCGTTTCGGGATTGGCGAATTGCACCAGAATCCTGGCGCGCTCGACCACGCGGGCGGCGATGATGTCCATCAGCAGGGTGGTCTTGCCGGTGCCGGGCGGGCCGTTGACCGAAAAGATGCCGCCGTCGGCCAGGGTTTCCAGGCCGATGTTGACGGCCACCTGCTGCATCAGGAACAGCGGAAACTCGGTCGGCCAGCGTCCCACCGGAAAACGGCGCGGATCGAGCGCGGCGTTGACCGAGGCGGGACGGGTGATGTCGCGACGCGCGTCGCTACGACGCGCGTCGCCACGCCGGGCGTCGCTACGTCGGGCGTCGCCACGCTCGTGGCCGTCCAGGTAAGCCTGGATCTGGGCCGAACCGTCGCCGTGCTCGGCCTCCTGGCGCATGCGGTCGAGGTCATCGAGATAGAAGGAATTGACCGGGTCCATCTCCGGCTCGCGCGGAAATTTCTTGCCGCGGCGGTCGAGCAGCGTGACCTCGTGCGCGCATAGCTGGGCGCGCGCGAGCAGGGTGCGCGGCTTCCAGTCCAGCTCGCTGATGAGGAAGTCGGTGACTTCGTCGAACCAGTCGGCGTCGGCGATGCCGCGGTTGCCCATGGCCAGTTCGTGCAGCTTGTTCTTCAGGCCGAACAGGGTCACACCATAGCCGATCCGGGTCTTGTTTTTCTTTTCCGCGAAGGCGACGGCGAACGCGGCCAGCTGCAGCGTGTCGACGCTGGGCCGGCCGTCCGAACCGATCTCGATGGCGCACAGGAAGGTGTTGCCCTTGGCCGGATGGACGTGGTTGCCGCTGAATTTTTCCTCGGCCGCATCGAGCGGGAACATCTCCACCAGCTCGGCTTCCAGCACGCCTTTCTCGACCAGGCCGAACCAGACGAAATACTTGTGCCGGCCGTGCGGTGCGTCGTCCGCCAGCGTGCCGCGGGGCGCCGCCAGCCACGGCAGCTTTTCGTCGTAGCGCTTGAAAATGGCGGGCCGCTTGCCTGGTCTGGGAATATCCGGATACATGAGCGCTTCGACATCGAACCAGTATCGAAGCGTGTTGACATACGGTGCAGGCATAGGATTTTTCCGGGAGTGTGGCTGCCCGGTGAACACGCGGGCAGCCATCATGCATGACCGTGCGGGGGCGGCCATTTGACAAGGCGGGATTGTAACTTCACCCACGGCAAAACATGGGCCGATTTCACAATGGCGCACGCTGCCGGCGGTTGCAGGTCTCCTTGCCGGCGCGGCGCTATCCGGCGTGGCGCTGTCCGGCGCGGCGCTGTCCGGCGCGGCGCTGTCCTACCCGGCGTAGTTGACCGGGCTGCCGGCCTGCGGCGCGTGCGCGTCGCCGGTGGCCGTGCCGGCGCTGGCCTGGTCGACCATGTGCGCGTAACCGCTGTAGTCGGCTACCTCGAAGCCGAATGGCACGCGCGTGGCGGCCTTGTCGTAATTGGCGTGTGGGCGCACGGCCTGGGTCAGGTCTTCGCGGTTCCAGCCCGCGCCGATCGCATGGGCGATCAGGCGGCCCTGTTTCCTGGCAATCGGGGCCGGGCTGCCCCACAGCGCCGGCGCGCCGGTGAACCACAGGCCGGGGTAGCGCGCATGCAGCACGTTGCCGACCAGCTGCTGCGGCACCTCGCTGCCCTCGGCCAGGATCGACTGGCTCTGGTAGCCGGTGCAGCAGACGATCACGTCGGCATCGCAACTGCTGCCGTCGACAAAATGGACGCTGCGCTCGGCCACGTGCGCCAGTGCCGGGCGCAGCGGCACCATGCCGCTGCGCACCGGCCCGAGCATGGCGTCGCTGACGGTGATGCGCTGGCGTCCCACATCGATTTCGTGGCTGGACGGGTCGACCGCATGGCCGACCGCCCCGTGGGCGCGGCACGCTTTCCACAGCCTGGCCTGGTAGCTGTGGCGGTAGGCATCCTTGAGCGCGCGCGTGGCCACGTCGATCGGGCTGCCGTGAATCAGGCGCGGCACCAGCCAGGTCGGACTGCGGCCCGACAGCACCAGTTGCTGCGCCACCGGAAACAGCCTGGCCGCGCACTCCACGGCTGTATTGCCCAGGCCGACGATCAGCACGCGCTGGCCGGCAAAGCGGCTGATGTCGCGCACGTCGGACGAATGGATGATGCGGCCCGTAAAGTCCGCCGCCCCGGCGATGTCGGGCATTTGCGGCGCGTGGTACAGCCCGCCCGCGTACACCACCTGCTCGAAGTGGCGCAGCAGGGGCGGGGCGGCCTGGTCCGCGCTGGCGATCAGCAGGTCGGCGCCGCCCGAATGCAGCGACGGCGTCACGCACAGCACCTTGGTCGAGGTGAAGATGCGCGAAGCGAGGCCCTGGCGCTTGATGGTGTCGAGGCATTGCTCGGTGTACGCGGCCCAGCTGCCCGCTTCCGGGCGCGACAGCGGCAGTTGCGCGGCCGCATTCTGGACCAGGTCCGGGTAAATCGTCGACAGCGGATCCTTGCCCCACAGCCCGCCGGGCTGCGAGCGCGCCTCGAACAGGACCGGGTCCAGGCCGCGTTGCAGCATCTCGGCGGCACAGGCCAGACCACTGCTGCCGGCGCCGATGATGGCGATGCGGGGCCGGTTCAGTGCGCCGCCGGCGACGCGCGCGGCCAGGTCGGCGAAGGTGGGCAAAGCGGCGCTCACCGGCACAGCTCCGCGCGGCCCAGGGCACAGGGCGTCGTGTCACCGGCCGCTAAGGCCAATTGCCCGGATCGGGACATCACATCAATAGATCGACATGTCGACATAGTATTCACCACTCGCAGGACGGATAAATGAAACGGCCGGCCTTTTGCGCCGGCCGGGAACGCGCAGTTAATGCCGGATACGGCATTTTTGCGAAATATTGTTATTTCGCCGGGGCGATTAAAAACGATTTGGCATCGGAGTGTCAATCAATATTGCACAGGTATTACCAATCGCAATTTATGTCGCATAAGAAAATGTGCTAAGTAATTGAATTTAAACGGGTTTGGTTTTCGCTTCTATTTTATGGTGTTGTTGTTGCGCCAATTGAGATGTTGAAAATTAGATCACTCCCGACTGCCTTGCCGCGCGAGGTGACGAAGTATATGTATAGACACGAAACCCCTTGATTAATTAATTGAACATTAATTGTTATGGTAAAAAGACCATATTTGTCACGGCCTTGTCATATTCATCTGCCTGTTTATTAAGCTGAGTGCGCTTGAATATGTGGCAATGGAATGTGCGGAACGGCGGGTACTATGCTAAAACGGACAATAAAGGGTTGTATTTACGCATATTCAGCAAAGTTATTGATCTACCTCATGTCGGGGAGAAAAAACCGCCCATCCGGATCACGCTTGGCGCGGCCGGAACCCGGTCCGATCAAAAATGATCGTTTGGAAACTAGTTAATCGATTGCAGGCTATGATGACTATCCATCGCACATATTTGAGGAGTCATTGAATGGTTGAGGCAATCCGCGTTCCCGACATAGTTCCGCTCGAACACATCCTGCCGGATGAACCCTTGCTGATGATGGGCGCGGGCCCGGTGCCGATTCCGGCCGCCGTGGCGGCCGCCAATTCGATCGTCATCAACCACCTCGGCGACACCATGAACCAGGTGATCGCGCAGGTGAAGGAGATGGGGCGCTACGTCTTCCAGACCAGCTCCTCGCACGTGATGGGGGTCGGCGGGCCGGGCTCGGCGGCGATGGAAATGGCGATCGCCAACCTGGTCCATCCGGGCGACAAGGTTTTATGCATCTGCAACGGCTACTTCAGCAAGCGCATGGCCGAGATGGTCAGCCGCGTGCGCGGCGAGCCGACCTTGCTGCACATCGACAACAACGAGAGCGCGAGCGTCGAGCTGGTGCAGCGCGAACTGGCCAAGGGCAACTATGCCGCCATCACCCTGGTGCAGGGCGAAACCTCGAACACGGTGTGCAACCACAGCCTGGGCAGCATCGCGCGCATGGCGCACGAGCACGGCTGCCTGGTGATTGTCGACGCCGTCTGCACCCTGAGCACGATGACGCTCGACATGGATGCCTGGCAGGTCGACGCGGTCATCACGGGCGGGCAGAAGGGGCTGTCCTCGATTCCGGGCGTGTCGCTGCTGGCGTTCTCGGAACATGCCTGGGCCAAAAAGATTGCCTCGCGCAGGCACCAGCCCTACCACTGGTGCCTCGACGCCCAGCTGGCCGACCAGTTCTGGAACCAGAAGTCCTATCACTACACGGCGCCGGTATCGGGCATCCTGGCCCTGCACGAAGCGCTGCGCCTGGTCTGCGCCGAAACCCTGCCGCGCCGCTTCGCGCGCCACCAGCAATGCTCGGAAGCGCTGCAGGCCGGGATCGAAGCGCTGGGGTTGAAACTGCTGGTGCCCAAGCAGCACCGGCTCAATTCCGTCATCGGCATCGTCACGCCCGATCATGTGTCGTCCGACGTGGTGCGGGCGCACATGTCGCGCGTGCACAAGGTCGAAATTTCCGGGGCGTTCGGGCTGAACATCCTGCGCATCGGCCAGATGGGCGAGCAGAGCCGCGCGCACAACCTGTTCCGCACCCTGCACGCCTTCGGTTCCAGCATGCAGGCCGGCGGCGCCAGCCTCGACCTGCCGGCCGGCATGGCCGAACTCGAACGCTCGCTGTCGCGCCATGCGATCGCGCAAGCCGCAAGCTAGTATCCGACATCTGGTAGCGCGATCTGGGGTGAACCTGCGCCGCGCCATGCTGTCCAACCCTGAACCACTCGGGAGACGACCATGGCGCATGCAAACCCCATCCGGATTCAAAAATTCCTCAAGGGCGTGGACTATCCGGCCAACAAGGCCGCCCTGATCGTCAACGCCAAAAAGCTCGGCGCCGATGACAAGGTGTGCGCCTCGCTCGACGCCTTGCCCGACGAAGAGTTTCAGACGCCGGCCGAGGTCAGCCAGGCGTTCAAGGGGCCCGACGACGACGATTGAGCGGCCACGGGAACTTCGGGCACGCTCCGGCGCTCCAAGCTGTACCCGGTTGCGCTGGCATCCGGATGTACACCCCGAGGAGAGTGGCGATGCTCAAGGAGTTCGATGCCGTATCGTTGTTGCAGTGGCACGACGCGCAACTGGATGATGCCGGCTTGCCGGCCCCGGCCGACAGTGTGCTCTGGCGCTGGGTCGAGGCCAATCACCGTCACAACCACCTGCTGTGGGATGAAGAAGACCGCGCCCGCCGCACCGATGCCGGCAGCGCCGCCATTGCCGCCAGCAAGCGCCTGATCGACCGCCATAACCAGTTGCGCAACGATGCGGTCGAAGCGATCGACGAAGCACTGCTCGCGCAGCTGGACGGCGTGCTGCCCCAGCCCGGTGCGCGCCTGAGCAGCGAGACGGCGGGCGCCATGATCGACCGGCTGTCCATTCTCGCGCTCAAGATTTTTCACATGCGCGTGCAGACCCGGCGCACCGAGGCTGGCGCGGAGCATGTGGCGGCTTGCCTGGCCAGGCTGCAGCGGCTGGTGCTGCAGCGGCACGACCTGGCTTGCTGCCTCGACCGCCTGCTTGCCGAAGTCGCCAGCGGGCATGCCTACTTCAAGGTCTACCGCCAGTTCAAGATGTACAACGACCCCGCGCTCAATCCCTGGCTGTACGGGGGCGCGCCGGGCCGGGAGCGCAGCGGGACCGCGCCATGAGCGACGGCCGCATCGATGTGCTGATTCCGACCTGCAATCGGGCGGCGGCGCTGGCCGTGACCTTGACGGCGCTGGCATCGCAAACGGCGCGCAATGTGCGCATCGTCGTGTCCGACCAGTCCGATGGCGATGGCGCCGCCGCCAGCGCCGAAGTGCGCGCCGTGCTGCGCTACCTGGCGGCGCGCGGCGTGCCGGTCGACATGCTGCGCCACCTGCCGCGGCGCGGCATGGCCGAGCAGCGCGCCTTTCTGCTGGCGCAGGTAGCGGCGCCCTGGTGCCTGTTTCTCGACGACGACGTCATTATCGAAAGCGACCTGATCGAGCGTCTGGCGCACACCATGCGGCAGCAGCGCTGCGGCTTTGTCGGCAGCGCCCTGCACGGTCTCAGTCATCGGCACGACTGCCGGCCGCATCAGCAAGCCATCGAATTCTGGGAAGGGCAGGTCGAACCGGAACTGGTCGCGCCCGGCGGCAGCGCCTGGGAGCGGCATCATTTGCACAGCGCGGCCAACCTGTTCCACGTGCAGGCGCAACTGGGCATCGGACGCGACGCGACGCGGCCGTACCGGGTTGCCTGGATCGGCGGCTGCGTGCTGTTCGACACGGCCAAACTGCGCGCCGCCGGCGGATTCGATTTCTGGAAGGAGCTGCCGCCGGAACACTGCGGTGAGGACGTGCTGGCACAGCTGCGCGTGATGGCGCGCTCGGGCGGCTGCGGCATCATTCCGTCCGGTGCCTATCATATGGAATTGCCGACCACCGTGGTGTCGCGCCGGGTCGACGCACCCAGGGTGTTGCTGTGAAGAGCGGGCAGCACGCGCGGCTGGCCCGTGTGCGCAACATCGTCGTGCTGCGTCCGAACGCGCTCGGTGATTTCATGTTCTGCCTGCCGGCCTTGCATGCGCTCAAGCACAGTTATCCGGAGGCGCAGTTGTTGTACATCGGCCTGCCGTGGCACGCGGCGTTTCTGGAGGGGCGGCCGGGCCCGGTCGATGCCGTGGCCATCATGCCGCCGTATCCGGGCATGGGTGTGTGCGGGCAGGGCGATGCCGATCCCTGCGCTGTCGAGGCGTTTGTGGAAAACCTGCGCATGAGCGGGATCGATCTTGCCATCCAGCTGTTCGGCGGCGGGCGCCACGCCAACCCGTTCATCCGGCGGCTCGGGGCGCGCCTGACGGTGGGCATGTGCGCTGGCGACGCCGAGCCGCTGGACCGCAACGTCCGGCATGAAGGGCTGGTCAACCGCCGATTGCAGCTGCTGGAAGTGGCGGCCCTGGCTGGCGCCGCGGCCTGGCCGATGCGGCGCGAGCTTGACGTTTCCGAGGACGATCTTGCCCAGGCAGCGCTGCTGCTGCCGCCGACGCGCGACCGGCCGCTGGTATTGCTGCAGCCGGGGGCGAGCGACCCGCGGCGGCGCTGGCCGGTCGGGCGTTTTGCGGCGCTGGCCGATCTGCTGGTGAATGAAGGCGCCATCGTGGCGGTGAACGGCAGCGCGCAGGAAGCGCCGCTGGTGCGCGCGCTCATCGGGGCGATGCGCCATCCGGCGATTGATCTGAGCGGCAAGGCGTCGCTGGGTGCCTTGTGCGGGATTCTGGCGCGCAGCACGCTGGTGGTATCGAACGATACCGGCCCGCTGCATCTGGCGCTGGCGATTGGCACGCCTGCCGTGGGCATTTATTGGCTGACCAACCTGATCGAATCCGGGCCGCTGCGGCAGGACGCCCATCGCGCTGCGGTATCGCTGCGCGTGCACTGTCCGGTTTGTGGCGAGGAAAACATCAGGACGCGCTGCGTGCATGATGCGAGCTTTGTTGATGATGTAATGCAAGATGAGGTCAACGGGCTGGCGCTGGGGTTGCTGCGTGCCGGACGCAGTGCTGATGCCCATGGCGTTGGCTCAAGCAGCGTTGCTCGCCGGATTCAGGAATCCCATAGCCGCAACTAAGCTCGCCGTTTCCACCGCTATCGCGGGAAGTCGTTTCTGCCAATGGCAGGAACGACGGGGTGACCGGAACGACGAAGATGGCAGCCGGAATGACGAAGGGCAGTGCCTGGAATATCAGAAGGTGGCAACACACAGAACTGGTGCGAAAGCATCATGGCGCCTTGCAGGCAAGGCGCATCCGCGCCACCTCCTCAACGCAGCATCAACAACGCCCTTGCCTGATCGAGCACGGTCTTCGCCTGCTCGCCAAACGGGTCCCACAGACAGCGATGCAATTGCTGGTCGAGCGGCGCCCAGCGCCGGATATCCGCCTTGCTGAAAATAACCACGCTGCGCAGCCTGAGCCCGGCCGCGATGTGCGACACGCCCGTATCGTTGCAGATCAGCAGGCGCGCACGGCTCATCAGCGCCGCCATCGCGCCGATCGACAAGGGCCCGGCCGCATCGACCGGCGCATGCTGCATCAGGCGCGCCACGGCGGCCGTCAGCGGCACCTCGGCCGGCGAGCCGGTCAGCACCGTTTTGAGCCGTGGCCGGATCGCAAGCTGGTCCGCCACCGCCGCAAACTTCGCCGCCGGCCAGCACTTGTCGGCGCACCGCGCGCCCGGATGGATGCACACGTAGCTGCCGGGCGCCAGTCCGCTGGCCACACCGCTCGCTTCCAGCTCCCGCTCGTCGGCAGCGGTGATCGGAAATTCAAGCTGGGGACCGCACGCCGGCGCACCGAGGCCCGTCGCCAGTTCCAGCAGCCGCAGCGGTTCCGCTCCCGTGTCGGGGAAGGGAATCAGGCATTCATTGCCGCGCCCCGGAGCGGCCCCGAATCCTCCCATCGCACGCGCACCGAATGCCCGCACGACGGCGTTGCTGTACTGGCCGTTCCCGTGCATCTGCAGCGCCAGGTCGAAGCGGCGCGCGCGCATGCCGGCGTAGAAATCATGCAGCTGGTCGAGCCTGGCCGACTGTTCGGGAAACGCTTCGTGGCCGGGAAACGCAATGAACTCGTCGACATAGGCGCTGAACCGGCGGGCGAACTGGTCCGCCCAGGGCAGGCCGACCAGGCTGATGCGCGAGCGCGGCATGGCCGCCCGCAAGGCGCGCAGTGCCGGCACCGCGCACAGCATATCGCCGAGCTGAAGCGCGCGGAAAATGACCACGCTGGCGTTATCGTGCCGGGCTAACCAGGAGGATGTCGTCATGGGGTAGTGCCATTGATGTGAGCGTCTTTGCCGCCGATTGCGCAGCCCGGTCATGCCCGCGCGGGCACTTCCCGGTATGACAGGGTGCTGTCGCATCCGTTCGATGCAGCGCGCGGCAGCTTGATGCAGATCGTATGTGGTGCCGGTTGGGCCTCCCTGGCCTCGCAATCCGTGCTTGAAAAATGCGGTATGCTGCCTGCAGTCCACAACACAAAAGGCTGGCCGCATGCTTCAGATGCCATCAACGTTTACGCCGCTGATCACGGCGCAATCCCACTCCGATCCGGCGACGTTCGTCTTCCATGGCAGCCGTCTGCTGCTGCGCGAAGCCGACCTGGGTATTCCCTCCGCAGACGAGCTTGCCGGTCTGGACATCGCGGGCACGCCGCATCCGGTTGGCATCCTGGGCGGGCGCTATTGCCAGACCGTCTGGCACGCCAGCGAGGAGCTGGCCCTGCCGGGGTACACCTGGCGCAGCATGCGTTCCCTGTTCGGCGGCTTCGACGAGGATCTGCTCAGCGTGGCCGGCCGTGCCAGCCAGATTGCCGAGTGGGCACGCACCCACCGCTACTGCGGCGCCTGCGCCCAGCCGATGCAGCTCAAAGCGGGCGAGCGCTGCTACGTCTGCAGCGCCTGCGGCATGATGGCCTATCCGCGCATTTCGCCGGCGATGATGGTGCTGATCCGCAAGGGCGACCATGTCTTGCTGGCGCTGCACGTGGCCTCGCCGAGCAAGCGCTTCACGCCGCTGGCGGGCTTCCTGGAAGCAGGCGAATCGGTGGAAGAAGCGGTGCACCGCGAAGTGTTTGAAGAAGTCGGATTACGGGTCCACAACCTGCAGTATTTTTCGAGCCAGTCGTGGCCGTTTCCCCACTCCCTGATGATTGCCTTCACCGCCGATTATCTGGACGGCGAGATCCGGGTGGACCCCAGCGAAATCGTCGAAGCGCGCTGGTTCGGGCCGAACGACGAATGGCCCGAACGCGTGCCGCACTTTTCCGTATCGACGATCCTGGTCGACGCCCACCGTCCGGACCGCACTGCCTGACAGCGGGCGTTGGCCCTACGGTTTGGGCCCGGTGCCGCGCACCTGGACCGTGCGCTTCATCAGGTCGAACCAGAAGGGGGCGCCGAATAGCGCGGTCGAGGCCGTCAGCGCCCAGCCCGCGACGCTGAGCGCGAACTCCCGGTTCAAGGCCGGCGGAAACTGTTCCCAGCCAATCGGCAAGGTCCACAGCATCTGCAGCGCTTGCGGGTTCATGGTGGCCGGGGCCGCACCGAGCTGGGCCGCCAGCGAGGGATGCGCCCACAGCGTCCTGAACAGGTGGATGCTGTCGATGTTGAACAGCGCCGCCAGCAGCAGCGAGAGCAGCACGCTGACCATCATCGAGCGCCGCTTGTAGAGGCCGGACACCCTTTCCATCGCCGTGTCGAACCAGCCTTCCACCGACGCCTGGAAGCGCGCCATGTCGCCTTCCGCGCGCTGGTAGATGCCTTGCAGCGCGCGCTTGATCTGCGGATCGGTCAGGGCATCGATGTCGCGCCCGAGCTGGTCGTAGTTGCCGGGAATCGACTGGATGGCGTCGATCAGGGCGATCGCGAAATGCTCGGGCTTGATGTACGACGGCTTGGTGCCGATGTGTTCCTGCTCGGGAAGAGCCGGGTTGCTGTGCGGATTGACCAGCGCATGGGCGTACAGGGTGCGCGCCAGGGCATTGAAATTCGGATCGTTGAGCATGCTCTTGATACCTTCGAGCAGCCCGCGTGCGCGCAGTTTCAGCGCCGACGCCAGCGCTTCCTGCACCGTGCTGACAATCAATGCTACCGTCGCGTAGCAAAAAGTCAGGCCAACCGCCACTTCAAGGACTGTGCTTCCGAACATAGATCCTCCCGATGTGTTTGCTAGGGTTTGCTATGTTCGACGCTAGCCCAAAGCCCAGCCGCGCGGCGCCGGTTTGCTCAACAAAAGGTGGCGCCGTGGCGCCCTTGCCACGAATAGGCTGTTAGCGCGGAAACAGTCCGCCCAGCGCGTCCTTCACCCGGTCTTTCAGTTTTTCCTTGCCGCCACTCGGCATGGCGCCGCGCATCTTTTGCGCCGCCTCGCTGCCCAGTGCCGCCACATCGACCTGCCAGGTCATCTGCGCCAGCGGGCCGCTCAGGGCGACCGGTACCGTCAGCCCGCCCAGGGTGCCGACGGCGGGTCCATCCTGGCCGGTGAGGCTCGGTACCACCGTGCAGCGCAAGCGGGCATCGATGGTGGCGTGCGCCAGGTCGATCCGGCCGTCGCCGCCGATACGCAGCAGCGGTGTGCTCGCCGAAAAATCCGTGTTGTGGGCAACGCCGCTGTCGATGCGGAACGTCGCGCTCAGTTCGCTGAAACCGGTCGAGTCGGCACCACTGCCCACGCCCGCGGCAGCCCTGGCTTCGCGCACCATCCGGCCCAGGTCGATGCCGCCGATGACGCCGTCGCGCAGCCGCAGCGCTGCCGTGCCGCCGAGCGCCTCGCGCAGGGCCATCGTGCTGTCGCCGCGCGTTTCCAGGTCGAGCTGGACGTCGCCGCGTCCCGCCAGCGGCGCCTTGCCGGTGGCATCCAGCAGCAGGGCGCCGAGCGAGATGCCGCGCAGGTCTTGCACCAGCCCCATGCGCGGACTGCTGGGGTCGCCCGTGAAATCGAGGCTCAGCGCGCCGTTGCCGTTGCCGCCGTACAGCGTGGCCGAGAGCGGCTTGATCGTGGTCTTGCCGGCGTCGGCCAGCAGCACCGCGTGCACATTCGCGGCGCGCAGGCCGCCCGCCGTCAGTTCGCCCACCTGCAAGGTGCCGCTGGCGCGCAGCCTGGCCAGGGCCGACAGGTCGAGCGGCTGGTCCGGCGCCGTGCCGGCGTCTGGCGCGGCGGCGCCGCCTGGCGCTGCGGACGGCGCGCGCGGCAGATAGCGCGCCAGGTCGAGGCGGTCGATATCGATGTCGAGCTGCAGCATGCCGTCGCGCAATGCTCCCTTGCCGCTGACTGCGCTGTCATCGATCTTGCCTTTGAGCGCGGCGGCGATGGCGTTCTTGCCGAAGTCGATCTCGATGCTGCCTTTCAATTTGGCGCGCGATTCGATCCCCGCCCGGCTCGACAGGTCGAGATTGGCATCGAGGTCCGTCATCGCTACCCGGCGCGTGTCGCGGTCGAGCGCAAAGCCGCTCTCGAAAATCAGGACGGTGTTGAGCGCCGGCTGGTCCACGCCGATATTGGCCGACAGCGCGACCCGGCTCGGCACGCCGTGCGCGATCGGGCCGGAATCGATGTTCAGGCGCGCGATGTCAAAGACGCGTCCGGCCTTGCGGTCGTCGAAGCGCAGATGGGCGTTGTCGACGCGAATGCTGTCGACCGCGAAACGGATGCGGGCCGGTCCGGCGCCGGCGTTCCCGGCCGCGCCGGCACGCTCGCCGGCGTTGGGTTTGACGCGCGCGGCGGTCAGGTCGTCGATGTTCATGCTGCCGTCGGCCTGGCGCACCAGGGTGGCGCGCATGCCGCGCAGTTCGATGCGGTCGATCACGACTTCCTGGCGCAGCAGCAGCGGCACCAGCGCGAACGACAGGCGCACGCTGTCGAGCGCGGCGAATTCGCCCTTGCCGCCCAGTTCCGACAGGCTGGCCTTGCCGAGGTGCACGCCGAGGCGCGGATACACGGCCAGCCGGATATCGCCGCCGATGCGCAGGGTCCGGTGCGTTTTTTCGTGCACCCGCTCGACGATGGCGCTCTTGTAGGCGTTCGGATCGAACCGGGCCGCCAGGATGCCCAGGGCGCTGCCCAGCACCAGCACGGTGGCGCCCAGCGCGATGACGGCGATCCTGATGCGTGCTTGCATGACGAAACTCGGAGGCGGGAAAGGCGTCGAGTGTAGCACCGGGCAGGCCCGCCGGCATGCCCCTGTTTTGGATATACTTTCGCCATTTCCAACATTCTCGGGACAGACCATGGCCAACGATGCCAACGCGCAGACAACCACCGTCATCGGCTGGCATCATGATCCGGACGCCGCTTTTGCCCAGGCGCGCGCGGCGGCCAAGCCGGTGTTCCTGTACTGGGGCGCCGGGTGGTGTCCGCCGTGCAACCGGCTCAAGGCGGCAGTGCTGTCGCAGCCCGGCTTTGCCGCGCTGGCGCCGTCGTTCGTGCCGCTGCATATCGATGGCGACGCCGCCGGCGCCCAGCGTGCCGCCGATCGCCTGCATCTGCGCAGCTACCCGACCCTGGTGCTGTACCGCCCCGATGGCGCCGAAATTACGCGCCTGCCGTGCGAACTGGCCGGTCCGCGCTTTCTTGAAATGCTGCAACTGGCGCTGACGGCGCCGTTCACGGCGGCGCAATCGCTGCGCGACGCCTTGTCGGGCCAGCGCGCCTTGTCGGCCGACGAATGGCGCCTGCTCGCTTATTATTCCTGGGATACCGATGAAGGCCAGCTGCTGGCCGGGCGCGACCTGGCCGCCACGCTTGCTGCCCTGCGCGATGCCTGCACCGGGCCCGAGCCGGCGCTGCGCCTGGCCTGGCATGCGCTGCACGCCGGCGCGTGCGCCAACGAGCATGATGGACTGGAGATGCTGCTGCGCACGCTGGCCGAGCCGCACACGGTGCTGGCGCACGTCGATCTGGTGACCGACTACGCGGTCGACCTGGTGCGCGCACTGACGGCGCCGCAGTCGGAACAGCGCATGGCATTGACAAGCGCGTGGTCCGTCGCGCTGCAGCGGCTTGAGTCGTCCGAGGCGCTGGACCCGGCCGACCAGCTGGCGGCCTTGCGCGTGCGTGTGCGCATGGCGCGCCTCGGCAGCCCTGTTGCCGGCCTGAACGCACTGCTGCGCGAGCGCGTTGCCAGCGTGCTGGCGGGGGCGCAAGATGCGGCGCTGCGCCACCACGTGATCAATACCGCGGCCGGCGCGTTCGTTGATGCCGGCTTGCAGGGCGACGCCGACGCGCTCCTGCGCGCCGCGCTGCCCGGTTCGCACGCGCCTTTCTACTTCATGCACAATCTGGCCGCCGTCGCCAAAAAACGTGGCGATATGGCCGCCATGCTCGACTGGTATCAGCAAGCCTGGGAACAGGCCAGCGGCCCCGCCACGCGATTGCAATGGGGCGCCACCTTCCTGCTGGCGCTGGTCGATGCGACGCCGGATGACGCGGCCCGCATCGGCCGTCTCGCCGCCGCGCTGGTGTCTGAGGTGGACGGCATGACGGACGCCAATTGCCGCCGCAACGGCACCCAGCTGGCACGCATGCTGAACAAGCTGAGCGCCTTGAATGGTTCCACGGAGCAAGTCGAAAAACTTAAGCAGGGCTTACTGATCAGAGTCAACGAATAAATTTAGGGAACCTGTTCCAGATCAGACCCTCAAACAAGATTTGAGGTTAACGACGATGGCACGACCCGATTTCGCGAGCGACGTTTCGCGCGAAGAGTTTGAGGCGGTACGCGGCATGCTGGAAGCGGCGCGCCGCAAGACGCGCCCGCGCAAGCACGATCTGTACGATGTGTTTTGCGCAGTGTTGTATTTTCTGGAAAGTGGCACCGCCTGGCGCGGCGTGCCCGAGGGGTTTCCGCCCTGGCGCACCGTGCACGAATATTTCACCCAGTGGACGGCGGTGCGGCCGGGCGAACCCATGCTGCTCGAAACAGCGCTGGAGCAGATCGGCCGGCCCGCCACCGTGGCAACCCTGCACAAGGTGCTGGCCCGGCACTGACGCGCCGGCTGGGCCGCCCGTCAGCGGCGCCTCAGCCGCCAGCGCCAGCAGCGCCCGTTGCTGGCGCGGGTGGCGCTGTTGCCTTTTCAAACATCATGGTCTTCTCATCGAGGAAGAAGGTGCCGACCGGCTGTCCCAGTGCCTTGGGCGCCGGTTCGGCCAGCAGCGCGCAGCTGAGCGTGTCGACCTGCATCACTTCCGTGCCGGAGCGCACGGTGTAGACGTCGTCGCCGTTCGAGAACAGCTCGACCGATACCTCGTCGGCCGGCATGCCGGACATGGGAAAGACGCGCTGGCATTCCGGCATGTGCGAGGCGACCAGGGTCAGGGTGATGTCTTTTTTCCAGAAATATTCCTGCTCCGCGCGCACGGTAATGACGTGGTCGTTGCTGGCGTCATCGATGTAGTAGCTGGCCGAGCCCTTGATGCAGCCGGCCAGGAGCAGCGGCGTCAGTAAAATCCAGAACCTGCGCATGATCGCTTTCCTGTGGAGTAATGCCAGCAAGTATAGATCAGAACTCGGTGCCGATGGTCAGGGAGACGCCCCGGCGCCCCTGCCTGTGCAGCGAGCCTTTGAACGCGGACGAGCGGTGCGTGGCCCGCAGCTGCACGAACCAGGGGCCGTGCGCGGCCGTGCGCGTGTACGGAAAATCGAAACGCATGCCGGCGCTGAGCGCATGGATGAAGTTGCGCCGGCCCGCCATGGCGTCGTCGTCGGGGTTCCTGCCGTTCAGGAAGGCGTGTTGCGCCCGCATGCGCGCTTCCAGGCTGCCGAAGGCGGCGCACTGCAGCCAGGGCACCATGCAGGTCGAGGTTGCGGCCGGCGTGGCGGCCAGCGCGCGGTGCGCCAGCAGGCGCGCGATCTCCACCGGCGCGCCGGGCAGCGCATCCTGCCCGAGCATGACCGCGATGCCGCCCACCGAGTAATTGGTGGCGTTGCTGTTGGCCATGCCCCACCAGGCGCTGGTGCTCACGCGCATGGCGCGGGCGAACTCGGGAGAGGCGATGCGCGTGGCCGCGCCCGCGTAGTAGCGCGGCGGTTCCGTCAGCCAGCTGTTGTCGGCCGCGCCGAAGTGCGCCAGGTCGTCGGCCGGGAAGTGCGCCTGCGCCAGCGCGGCGCCGCAGCAAAGGGTCAGCGCGGCTGTCAGCGCCGCCGTCGATGCACTGGAAAAAGTAGCCATGGCCGTCACCGCCTCGCGAAAAATCACTGGGGAGGAGTTCGATTGTAGGCGCGGCCCGCAGGCCCGGTTTGGCTTGGCTCATGCACGCCGCATCGCGGACGGGGACACGGCCGGGTTGTTGGCCTAGCGCTTTTTCCGGCGCCAGAAGCGGTCGAGCAGCGGCTTGACGCTGGTGCCGTGCACCACGATCGAGAGCATGATGACGACGATCGTAATCTGGATCAGCTCGCGCGAGAGCGAGATCGGCAAGCCGTGGTTGATGGCATACATCAGGTAATACAGCGAGCCGATGCCGCGCACGCCGAACCAGGCGGTGATGCCGCGGATGCGCATCGTGCTGTCCGAGCCGAGCAGGCCGATCATCACGCTCAGCGGCCTGGCCACCACGAACAGGAACAGGGCCGTGCCGACGCTGCGCCAGTTCCAGTCGTGCATCGACACCATGCCGCCGAGCAACAGGACCAGGGTCAGTTCCGACAGCCGTTCGAGGTGCTCCTTGAACACCAGCGACTCGGCGCTGACGGTCAGCGGCACCTCGACCGGCGGGGCTTCGGCGCCCGGATCGTCCCTGGTTTTTTCGGCCACCAGCAAGCCCTGGCGGTCCTTGTGCGCGCCCGACAACACCAGTTCGGTCTGGCGCAGGGCCACGCCGGCGAAAAACACGGCCAGGAAGCCCCAGGCCATGAACACCAGGGTCAGGCCGTACACCACGGCGATCAAGCCCAGGCCGACGAGGTCGTCGAGCACTTCGTGCCTCGGATCTTTGCCGCGCAGCATCCATCCGACGCGTCCCAGCGCCGCGCCGCCCAGGGTGCCGATGGCGATCGCGGCCAGGGTGGCCCACAGCACGTCGACCAGCACCCAGCGCCAGCCGAAGTCGCCCAGTTCATGGGCGCCGAGCAGGCCCAGGCCCAGCATCACGAAGGGGAAGGCCGAGCCATCGTTCATGCCCGCTTCGCAGGTGAGGGTGAAGCGCAGCTTGTCGCGGTCGTCGGGATGGCGCACCTGGACGTCGGTGGCCAGCACCGGGTCGGTGGGGGCGAGGATGGCGCCGAGCAGCACGCCGGCGCCCAGCGGCAAGCCGAGCACGAAGTAGCAGAAGGCGGCGATCACGCCCACGCTCAGGCTCATCGAAACCCAGGCCAGGCGGATGGCCGGCATCCAGCGCTGGCGCGAGATCGGCACCGGCATCTTCACGCCGGCCGAGAACAGAGAGACGAGCACGGCGATTTCGGTGAGGGTTTCGAGCAGGTGCGATTGCTCGACCGGGCTGAAGGAAAAAATCCCCAGCACCATCGGGCCAAGGCCGAGGCCGACGCACAGGTAGACGATGGCCGATGTGAACGGCAGGCGCGAAATACTGGTCGCCATCAGGCCCCGCGCCAGCATCAGGCAGCCGATCAGAATAAACCAGTGGATAGTCGTCATGAAGAGCATCGGCGGGAATGGGAGTGGGGCGATTCTACAGAAGAGAACTGTTTCCCTACGCGCTGTTGCCGTATGGATTGAAATCCTGCCCCTATCGTCGCCCCCGCAGCGCCCGCCGTTAAAACGCAAAACTCCCCGCATCGAGCACCAGCGCCGCCGCCCCGCAGGCCGGACTGGTGGCCTGGCGATTGCCGCTGCCGGTGGCCTGGTTGCGTTCCCACACATCGGCCACCGCGCCGTGCTTGAGGAACTTGTACTGGATCGCGCTCGACGGCGGCAACTGTACCGTGCGCGACCACGCCGCATTGGCGCCGCTGCCCTCGATCGCCAGCTGGTTGCCGTTGGTCGCGGTCCAGTTGCCCAGCTCGTTGCGGTTGCCCGTCACATGCACATTCTGCCCCGGCACGGTATTCGCATTGGCCACGCGGAAGGTCACCGCCACGGTGCTGCACGCTGGCGGCGTGGTCCCACCGCCGCCGCCGCTGACTTTCTGATTCACATGCAAGGCCAGCGCCGGCACGCTGGCGCCGCCATTGCCCGCAAGACTGACGCTGACGATGCCGTTGCTGCCGACCGTCGCGCTATCGCCGCTGCAAGCTGTCTGCGCGGCATTGAGCTTGCCCGTCACGACATTGCAGTAAGTCCCTGTCGGCAGCAGCGTTTGCAGGGAGGCATTCCACGCCGCCTCGTCATTGTTGATCGCAACAAAGCCCTTGCTGCCGCGCGCAAAGGCGATCTGGTTCGGCGTGCCGTTGACGAAGTGGTCGATCCCCTGGCCGGCCGTGGCCGCGCGGAAGGCGACCATATTGGCAATGTCCGACCAGCGGTGAATGAAATCCCACGCCTGGTTGATCAGCGGATTGCCGTTCGCGTCGAACGGGCTGGCGCCCGGCGGACCCTGGTCGTAGCTGTTGAAGCGGAAGCCCGAATGCACCTGCGCGTGTCCATACGGCCATGCCAGCATGAAGATATTGGCCAGGTCGTAGCGCTTGCTGCCCTGGGTGTCGTTGATTTGTCCCGCCATGTAGTTGCTGGCCACCAGCGAACTGCCATTGCGTTCGGTGTCCCAGTTGTTGACGAACACGCTCGCCTTGTCGCTTGGAACGAAGCCCCAGGTTCCGCCCCAGTTGCCGGGCGTGCCCATGATGCTGCGGATTTGCGCCAGATTGGCGCCGTTCTCGTTGCGAAATACCGCTTTCATGGCGTACGCGTACTGGAATTCGTTCAGGGTGCCGTTGCCGAAGTAGCCCGAGCGCACCACGTTGCTGTCCGGGATCACCTCCTGCGTCAACCACAGCGCTTCACCCGAGGTGGTGGTGCGGTTGGTGCCGGCCAGGATGGCGCTGATGTCGCCCGGCGCCATGTGCTTGGCGGCGTCGATGCGCAGGCCGTCCACGCCCATCGCCACCAGCTTGTTGAAGAAGGTGCGCACCTGGCCCTGGACGTAGCTGCTCCCGGTCTTGAGGTCGGGCAGGCCGCTCAGGCGGCAGTTGGTCACGCTGTTGCGGTTGCCCGGCGAGCTGTAGTCGCCGCCCTGGATGTCGCAGGCCGGATGAAAATCCTGGCCGCTGAAGTTGGGGTAGGCCAGGGCGGTCGAGTTCCAGGCCGAACCGTTGGTGGCGGTGCCGGCGCCGGCCGCCATGTGGTTTACCACCACGTCCGCGTACACGCGCACCTTGGCGGCGTGGCAGGTAGTGATCATCGCCTGGAACTCGGCTTCGGTCCCCATGTTGCTGGCCAGCGAAGTGAAGTTGACCGGCTGGTAGATGTCCCACCACGTGCCCAGGCTGGCGGACGCCTGCGGCGGCGATACCTGGACCGCGCCGTAGCCCTGCGGGCCGAGCCAGTTGGTGCACTCGCGGGCGATGTCGTTCCATTTCCAGCGGAACATCTGGACCGAGGTGTCGGGGGCATTGAAACCGGCCGCGCTTGCCTGGCCGGCGACGCCGAACAGGATGCCGGCGGCGATCAGCGAGCGGACCAGGGGCGATGTACGAAGTGATGTCATGTTGCTTCCTTATGGTTTTTGGTAGTGGAATGCACAACAGTTACGGCAGAAGCACGCTGATCCCATCTGTCTCCATGCATGGGATGCGGCCGTGTGAAACGAGGACGGTATTGCGGCGCCGGGTGGGCGCCGGACGGAGGCGGCGGGCTGTGCCCTTATGTATCTCCGGAGTGGAAATGTAGCACAACTACATTGAATGTAAACTGAAGTATGAAGAATGTATCAATTTTGCTTGGATGTGAAAGGTTTTATGTATTTCGTTTCATGCAGATGTAGCATATCTACATCGCTATGGCTGCCGCAAGAAACAAAAAACCGGAGGGAAATTCCTCCGGCACACCCCAAGCCCCACGCTTGTTTACTGCAGGATGTCTAACGCTGGTAAGCCCCGATATCGATGCCGCTTTCCCTGGCGCGCGCCTTGCCGGCGATGTCGGCCGGTAAAGCGGGTTCGCCGCTGCCCTTGCCGACCCCGGGCGAGCTGGGGCGCAGGCGGAAATCGGGCAGGCCGCCTTTGCCGTAGCGCACGAACTGCGGCGCTTGCGCCACCGTGCCGCTATGCTTGAGGCCGTTTTTCAGCTGCCAGTCGGCGGCGGCGTTCAGGTACACCAGGTTGTTGCGGTAGCTGTTGTGCAGGCCCGTCGAACCCTGTTCCGAGATGCCGTATTTGTTGTCGTAGACGATGTTGTTGTGCACGCTGGTGAAATCGTTCGGCCCCTTGATGTAGTAGGGGTCGCCACCGCCGACCAGGATCCCCGTCATCGAGCGGGCGATCGTGTTGTGGCTCACGATAACGTTGGTGGCGTCGTGCCACATCTGGATCGCCGCGCCGCCGATGGCATAGAGCACATTGTTGGTGACGCTGCCGGTGGTGCTCATGTTGATGCCCTGGACGAAGCGGCAATCGGTCGGGCCGATGTCATGCACGGTATTGCCGGTCACCGTGCCCACGCGGCCCTTGTAGTAGCTGTCGACGCTGATGCCGGCCGCGCTGGCGCTGGTGCAGGGCACGTCCTGGCCCACATGGTGCACGTGGTTGTTGCGGATCAGCACGCCCGAGCCGGCGTTGTAGATGCCGTAGGTCCAGCGCACGCCGCCGTGGCCGTTGCGCCCGTCCACCTGGAAGCCGACGATATCGACAAAGTCGCCGCGGTTTTCCCACGCCATCTTGGTGGTCGAGCCGCGCGGCGGCACCAGGCGCGCGCCGCCGCGCACGGTGGAGATGTAGCTGATGCGGCGCTCGGCCGTGCCGCTCATCGTGGTGCGAAAGCCGCCCGCGTACGTGCCCGGCGCCACGTGCACGGTGGTGCCGGGCAGGGCCACCCGGGATGCGCGCGGGATGGTTTCGAACGGCTGGGCCGACGTGCCCGGATTGGCGTCCGAACCGTTGCTCGCAACGTAGTAGTGGTAGCTGGCGGGGGCCGGGGCGACGGCCGCCGCTGTGCCTGGCGCCGGGGTGCCGGACGCCGACAAGGACAGCCCGAGGCAGGCAAGGCATGCTGCCAGCAGGAGAGGATGGTGTGGCCTGGACAAGTTCATCAACAGTTCCTTTTCGCCGGATCGTGCTGGAAGAGGTGAGGCGGATGCCGGAATCGAACCGGCGTCCCCAGCGTTGCAGGCTGGTGCATTGCCATTTTGCTACTCCGCCATGGGAGTAGTGTCCACCCGCATCGCGTCATGCCATGCCGACTGGATCAAACAAACCGTTTGCGCGCCGCCCAAAGAAAAGCGGCCCTCGTGGGGCCGCATGAGCTTGTTTGAGAAGGCGCTATTACGGGGCGATCGCCTTGGCGTCGGCACCGGTCGCGCCACCTTCGGCCCGGCTGTAATTGTTGATCACATAGCGGCTGGCCAGGCTGGCCACGTGGGTCAGCATCATGTTGTCGTGAACGCCCAGGGTGAAGCCGGCCGACATGGCGTTGGCGCGCTGGAAGAATTCCGGATTGGCCACCACACGGCCCTTGCCGTCGGTGATTTTCAGGCGCAGCAGCACGCCCGAGCTGCCGGCCAGTGGCCCCAGCAGCACGCGCTGGGCGCCGCGCTTGAAGCTCATCTGCTCGATCACGGGCTGGATGATCAGGGTGCGGCCATTGGCCGGGCGCACGTTCCACTCCAGCAGCGAGGCCGACAAATCCTTCTGCAGGTTCGCTTCGATCTTGTGCAGGCCATCCCGATCGGGCTTGACGTCGGGCCCGAACACCACCGGCCTGACGTCGATGCGCCCAAACGCCGAAAACGCTTCCGATGGCGGCGGATTGGTGGTCGACGACGCCTTGATTCTGGTGGCGCCACAGCCTTGCAGCAATACCGCACCCGACAGGCATGAAGCAAAGAGCAATGCTTTGGAGGTGATGTTCATGGTAATTCCTTGGTCAGTCGTTTGGTCAATTGCCCGGCATGTGCAAGCAGTGCCGATAATATCGTAAATCCATTAGCCTTCACTAATAAATAACTTCCTAACGGAAACACAACAGGGCGCGGGAACCAGCCCGGCCGGCGCCCGCCCGCATGGTGCAAGCCCGGGGTGCAAGCCCGGGGTGCAAGCAGCACCACGAAACAGGAGAATCGGGTATATTTAACCATTACCGATAGCTATCTGTGCAGCTTGCAAACGATAGCGGCGGGACCGCGCCAGATGTGAAATGAGCGCCCGCGGCTTGATTGTCCGGGGGCGGCGCCAAACCTGGAAAGCCATTATCTTGCTTGATGCCCCAGTACCTGCCGACGAAGGCGCGCGCATGGCCGCACTGTGCGGCCTGAATATCCTCGATACCCCGCCCGAGGAGCGCTTCGACCGCATCACGCGCAGCGCCCAGCGCATGTTCGGCTGTCCGATCGCACTGGTGACCCTGGTCGACAGCGAACGCCAGTGGTTCAAGTCGCGCCTTGGCCTCGATGCGCCTGAAACGCCGCGCAATATCTCCTTTTGCGGGCACGCGATCCTGCACGACTTCCCATTCATCATTCCCGATGCGGCCGCCGACCCGCGCTTTGCCGATAATCCGCTGGTGCTCGGTCCGCCGCATATCCGCTTTTACGCCGGCATTCCCCTGCGCGCCGATAACGGCGCCCTGGTCGCCACCCTGTGCCTGATCGACCGCGTGCCGCGCGGCTTTCCCGACGACGATATTGCCGCCCTGTGCGACCTGGCGCAATGGGCCGAACTCGAACTGAATGTGTACACGATCAAGCAGGCCACCCGGGTCAGCCGCGAAAAGGAAGCGCGCCTGCGGGCGATTGTCGAACACGCGGGCGACGCCATCATTACCATCGACGACCAGGGCCTGGTCGAAACCTTCAATCCCGAGGCGCAGCGCCTGTTCGCTTACCGGCCGGACCAGGTCATCGGCGCGCCGTTCAGCGTATTGATAGCGCGCCATTACCGCGCCGCCATCGGCGCGTATGCGCGCGCACTGGCGCGCGACGGCATGGGCGACGGCGTGCGCATCAACCGCCAGGTAGTCGGGCAGCGCAGCGACGGCAGCCGTTTTCCGGCCAACCTGGTGGCGAGCGAAATGCACATCAACGGGCGCCGCGCGTTTACCGGCCTGGTACGCGATATTTCGGCGCGGCGCCGCAATGCCGATGAAATGAAGCGCCTGAACCGGCGCCTGGCGGAAACACTCAGCCTCCAGCATGCGATTTTGAACAGCAGTAACTACGCCATCATTTACGTCAATGCGCACGGCCAGGTCATCATGTTCAACGATGGCGCCCAGCGCATGCTCGGTTATTCCGAAGCCGACATGCGCACCCAGTCCTCGCTGCTGGTGCTGCACGATCCGGTGGAGCTGGAAGCGCGCGTGCATGCGCTCAGTGTCGAACTGGGGCGTCCGATCCGGCCGGGCGCCGAGATGTTCATCGCCAAGGCGCGCGGGCGCCTTCCCGACGAATCCGAATGGACGTATATCCGCAAGGATGGCAGCCGCCTGCCGGTGCTGTTGTCGATTTCCGCCGTCTGGGATGATGAAAACGCGCTGTCCGGCTTTGTCGGCATCGCCCAGGACATCAGCGAACGCAAGAAAATGGAAAACATGAAGAACGAATTCATTTCCACGGTCTCGCATGAACTGAGAACGCCGATGACCTCCATCAAAGGCTCGCTCGGCCTGCTGGCGGGCGGCGCGGCCGGCGAGATGCCCGTGCGCGCCAAGGTGCTGCTCGATATCGCCAGCAAGAATTGCGACCGCCTGGTACGCCTGATTAACGACATTCTCGACGTCGAAAAAATCGAGTCCGGCAATATGCGTTTCGAACCCGTGGTCCAGCCCTTGCTGCCGCTGGTGGAACAGGCCATCGCCGCCACCAATGCCTTTGCCTCGCCCTTCAAGGTCAGCTTCGATCTGCGCTCGGAGCATGGCGACTTGATGGTGGCCGCCGATACCGACCGGCTGGTCCAGGTGATCGTCAACCTGCTCTCGAACGCGGCCAAATTCGCGCCGCCCGGCGGCGTGGTCGAAGTGCGCCTGCTGCGCCAGCCGGGATATGCGCGCCTGTCGGTGACCGATCATGGCCCCGGCATTCCCGACCAGTTCCGCAGCCGTATTTTCCAGAAGTTCGCCCAGGCCGATGCGTCCGACACGCGCCCGAAAGGCGGCACCGGCCTTGGCCTGAATATCTCGAAAGCCATCATCGAGCGGCATCGCGGCCGCATCGATTTTCTCAGCGAGTGCGGCGTGCGCACCGAGTTTTTCTTTGAACTGCCGCTCGCGGCATAACCGCCTTTTTCAGGACGTCCTTATTTATGACTGCACTTTCCCTGGTCCTGTACGTGGAAGACGATCCCGATATCCAGACCGTCGCCCAGATGGCGCTCGAAATGGTCGGCGGACTCGCCTTGCGTACCTGCAGTTCGGGCCGCGAAGCGCTGCTGGCGGCCGCGCAATGCAAGCCGGACCTGCTCCTGCTCGACGTCATGATGCCCGGCATGGACGGCCCGACGACCCTGTCCGAACTACGCAAGCTGCCCAATACCGCCAGCACGCCCGTCATTTTCATGACGGCCAAGGTGCAGGCCAGCGAAGTGGCGTATTACCGCTCGCTCGGCGCGCTGGGCGTGATCGCCAAACCCTTCGATCCGATGCAGCTGCCGCTGCAGGTGCGCCAGCTGTGGGACGAGGCCATGGCATGAACACGCCCGCCGGTCTGCAGGCCAGGGTGGCGCTGCTGGCACAGGGATTTCGCACGCGCCTGCCGGCCCGTTTCGAGCAGATGGATGCGGCGTATGCGCTGTGCCGCAGCGATATGGCCGAGCGCGCGCACTGGCAGGAACTGTACCGGCTATTGCATTCGCTGGGCGGCGCGGCCGGGACGTTTGGCGCGGCCGGGCTGGGCCTGGCGGCGCGCCGCATCGAACAAAAAATCAAAACGCAGCTTGCCGAAAACGACTGGACAATCGAGAATCTGAATGACATCGGTGCCGACATGGCCGCGCTGCGGCACATGGCCTTGTCCACGCCGGCACCGCAATGACAGCGCCGATCAGGCAGGAACAGGAAATCATGGATACATCGACCATCTACAGCAAAACTTCCAAAGGCATGACGGAGCTGAAAAACGGGTGCAGGAACCTGGCCCGCGATCCGGCCCGCGTGTTATCGATGATTAACGGACGCTCCAGCGTGCGCGATTTTCTGGCGCTGGGCGGCATGCCGATCGATAAGCTCGTCAGCGAGCTCGACGCGCTGACCAAACAGGGTCTGGTGCGCGTGTTTGCCGGTGCGCAGCAAAGCCTGCCGGCAGCGAAGGAACAGGCCGCCGTGCACGATGACGGATTCGCGTTTTCGGAAACCTTGCCGACCCTCGAAGTGACCGAGCTGACCCCGCAAGAGAGCGTGGAAGCCTGGGCCCAGGCCCGGCGCGGCGCGACCGAGCTGAAAAACACCGGCTTCTATTCCTACGGGAACAAGGCGCAGCTGGGCGCGAGCAAACATGCCCTGACGGCCCTGGTGGTCGAAGACGACGAGGAACTGTCGGAACTGCTGGTGGTGCTGCTGAGCGAAAAGGGTTTTACCGTGCACGCGACCGGCAACATGAACGATGCGCTGGCGGTGGTGCAGACCGCCATGGCGCCCGACCTGGTGCTGCTCGATATCGTCCTGCCCGGCCTGCCAGGCAAGGATGGCTTCGATCTGCTGGCCGCCATCCGCCGCAATGAAGGCTGGTCCAAGGCGCCGGTGGTCATGGTGACATCGGAAGTGTCCGACGACCAGGTAATGAAAGGCTTGAAGGCGGGAGCCGATGGCTACATCTTCAAACCCTTCAAATGGGAAACGCTGTATTCCTGCATCCAGAGCGTGGTCGGCATCTGACGTCATCGCATGACGCGTCGGCATACCCGCGCTGTTGATCTCCGTCCCTGTTGTTCCTTCCTTTGTCTCCCCGCGCACATGGGTCTCGCTGCGATTCATCGCCAGCCAGAAAGTAAGCTTGCGTAAAGGCTACAGGGCGCTCGGAAAATACCTACGCAGCTAGACTGGCTCCGCAGTGTTATTGTTTTAATGACATTATTTCAAAAGGGGATCCACATGCTGAAAACGACGTTGACCAAATGTGTACTGGGCGCCGCTATTGCCACCGCTTTCGCCATGCCGGTCACCAGCTACGCCCAGTCGGGCGCGGCGCTGAAAAAGTTTGAAGCCAAGGCCAAGGACCCGGACGTCAAAGCCCTGGCCGCGAAGATGCTGCCGACCGTCGAACAGCACCTGCATTCGGCCACCAGCCTGGCCCCCGCCAAGGGCGGCGCCGCGCACGCAGCGGCCCACAACACGCCGATGGCGGGCGCCAAAACGCCGGCTCCGGCGGCCGGTGTCAAGCCGCCGGTGGTGGGCGAAGCGAACGAGCAGAACGCCGGCAAGCGTTAATGGCATTCCGGGGTGTGCGGTTCGAGCGCTTCAGTCAGCGCTCGGCCGCGCCATAGGGAGTTCATCCGGACGAGAGGCCCATAGGTTAATGGGCTATCTCGTTCACGCAATGCTTGCCACTTATAAAGCAGTCGAGATTCCCCAGCGTCACCTCCGCAATCTCGCGCATCGCCTCTACCGTAAAGAACCCCTGGTGCCCGGTCACCAGCACGTTCGGGAATGTCATCAAGCGCTGGAACACATCGTCCTCGATGATATCGCCCGAGCGGTCGTGAAAAAACAGCGACCCTTCCTGCTCATACACATCAATCGCCAGAAACCCCAGCCGGCGCGATTTCAGCGCCGCGATCACGGCCGGCGTATCGATCAGCGCCCCGCGCGAGGTATTGACCAGCATCGCCCCGCGCTTCATGCCAGCCAGGCTGTCGCGATTGATCATGTGCCGGGTGGCGTCCACCAATGGGCAGTGCAGCGATACGATGTCGGACTGCGCCAGCAAGGCCGGCAGGTCCACCATCGTCCCCAGCGCGGCAAACTCCGGCGCCGGCGCCGGGTCGTGCCCGAGCACCTTGCAGCCGAAGCCGTTGAGAATGCGCGCCGTCGCCAGCCCGATCTTGCCGGTGCCGACAATTCCCGCGGTTTTCCCGTGCAGATTGCTGCCCAGCAGTCCATCGAGCGCAAAGTTTCCCTCGCGGACCCGCGCGTACGCCCGGTGCGTGTTGCGGTTGAGCGTCAGGATCAGCGCCAGCGTATGCTCGGCCACCGCTTCCGGCGAGTAGGCGGGCACGCGCGCGACAAAAAATCCCAGCCGCTGCGCCGCCTCGATATCGACATTGTTGAATCCCGCACAGCGCATCAGGACCGCGCGCACGCCGGCCTGGTGCAACGCCTCGAGCACCGGCGCATCGAGCCGGTCGTTGACGAAGGCGCACACCGCATCGCACCCCTGGGCCAGCGCGACGGTGTGCAGCGCCAGCGCCGCCTCCTGATACACCAGTTCGATGTGCCGACTGTCCGGATGGGCTTTGAGCGCTTCATCGAGAAAACGCCGGTCGTAGGCCTGGGTGCTGAAAATGGCAATTTTCATGGTGTTCGGTTCCCGCGTCGATTGAGATGCGCCATCATAGCCCGGACGGCGTTATCGACGTTGCATCATGCTGCATCCCGTTTGTGCCTCGCGTTCATGGGTGCGACGAATCGGTGCAATCAAGGCGCTGTGCATGGGCTTGCACGCGTATCATGGGCTTGCCCGCTTCCACTCCACTTCCGCCGCCGATGCTGAAAATCGATCCTGAGTTACTGAATAACGCCAGCATGTCGCCGCATCGCCGCGCATTGGAGCAGGGCTATCGCTGGCTGCGCTTCGAGGATGGCCTGGAAAGGCAGTTCCAGGCGTTTTTTACGCAAGGGCATTTGGTGCGCGTGCGCGTGGCCGCCTATGTCAGTATTGTCCTGTTCATCATGTTCGTGCTGATCGATCTGGCCACGCTGCCCGCCTATGTGTCGGTACGCACGGTCAGCATCCGGCTGACGCTGATTATCCCGAGCTTCATCATCGTGTTGTTGGCCAGCTACCGGGCCGCGTGGCGCCCGTATCTCGGAACGGCTGTATTTACCGCCGCCTTGGTCACGGGCGTGAGTACCGTCGCGGTGATCGGCAGCGCGCTCGATGTCGGCTATCAGATCCCGTACGAAGGCATCCTGCTGGTGGCGCTGTTCGTGTACCTGATCGCCTGCCTGGAATGGCGCCGCGCGCTGTTTGCCAATATGGTGACCTTGTTCGCTTTCGTCGTCATGGAATTCGCGCTGCAGACCAATGCCCAGGCGCGCCTGTACCAGATTGTCTTCATGTGCGCGGCCAATGGGGTGGGGGCGTACGGCGCCTACTTCCTCGAACACAGCATCCGCACCACTTTTCTGGTCGATACGCTGCTGCACGAACTGGCGGCGCTCGACGGCCTGACCGGACTGTCGAATCGCCGCACCCTGAATATCCATCTGGAGCGCGTCTGGCGCCAGGCCCTGCGCGACCGGCAAGCCGTGACCATCGCGATGATCGATATCGATTATTTCAAGCGCTATAACGACCGCTACGGCCACGCCCGCGGCGACGCGGCCCTGAAAGCCGTGGCCGACGTCATCGCCGGCCTGGCGCGCCGCCCGCTCGACCTGACCGCCCGCTACGGCGGCGAAGAATTCGCCGTGATCTGGCATAACCCGGTCCCCGGCGAATTGCAGGCGATGGGCGAGGTGCTCACCGCCGCGGTGGCGGCGCTCCAGATCGAGCACCTCGACAGCGACTTCGGCAGGCTGACTGTCAGCGTCGGCGTGGCGATCGGCCTGCCCTGTGCCGGCGACGATGCCGCAGCCCTGCTGCGCGCGGCCGACGAGGCGCTGTACCAGGCCAAGCACCAGGGCCGCAACCAGGTCGTGGTCAGCGAGCCGGTAGCGGCACTGGTGTAGCAAAGAAAAGACAAAAGCCATGCGGCAACTGCCTGTTTAATCCTCCCATGAGCGGATATGTTTACCCGAATTACTTTTTGTTATAGTGTCGGCATTATTTGAACAGCGGAGATGTGGACATGAACGGAGCAGGTGGAACCAGCGGTGGCACGGGCCAGTTTTTTCTCGGCCTGATCATGATGTGCGGCGGTTTCTATTTACTGCTTAACGGGATCGTGGTCAGTTCCAATTTCGGACTCGGCACGCGCCTGTTCGGCTTCGGCTCGGGATTCGGCATCAGCGGCGGCATGGTGCTGATTCCGATGATGATCGGTATCGGCATGGTTTTCTATAACTCGAAGAACTACCTTGGCTGGCTGATTGCCCTGTGCTCATTCGCGGCGCTGGTGTTTGGCGTGATTTCCTCCGTCAGCATGAGCCTGCGCACCATGTCGGCCTTCGATCTCATTTGCATCCTGGTGCTGGCCATCGGCGGACTCGGTCTGTTCCTGCGTTCGCTCAAGCCGGCGCGGGCAGCGCCGCCGCAGGCGCAATAAGGCGCTGGCGATGCGCTTCATGTGCGCATCGCCGCCCCTGTCAGGTTGCGCCGGTACGCATGCGCAGCCGCGCGCGCCATTCACCCAACGCCGATAACGCAGAATGAAATTCGCGCTCGATCAGGTCTGCTTCGGCGCTGGTGACCACGCCGTCCATCAGCGCGCCCGACACGGCTTCGGCCACGGCCCCGACTTCGCTCATCACCCGGCATACCGTCTGCGACAGGTCGTCGCGGCCCACCTGTTCCGGCTGCGGCACGATGAAGGCGGCCATGCCGTGCCGGTTCAGCAGCGCATGCAGCGGCATCATCGCTTCCTGCACGCCGGCCTTGTGACAATGCTCGACGATGATGGAAACCTCCTCGAACGATGGGTAATGTGATGAAATGGTGGGCGACAGCTTATTGCGCAGAACATTGGCGGAAATGCCAATCTCCTTGGCCAGCATGTCAATGCCACCGGGATAGCGGCGCGCCACGCTGTACAGCGCATCGTGCTGGTTCATGTCCAGATATTTACGAGTCATGGTGAATCTTGCCTATTTTTACCGGTGCATTGGCAGTATTGGTGCTGTTATGCTTCTTTCAACCTTCAACCCGGCCAAAGAAAAATGAAGTCAACTCAGATCATGTTGCTGCTGGCACTGCTGCTACCCGCCGCCGCCACAGTCACGGCCGGCGCGAAACCGGCATCAAGTTCGAGTTCGAGCTCGCGGTCGAGCTCGTATAAGAGTGGATTTTCCTCCCAAAAATCCAGTCCATCAAGTAGCAAGTCGTCAACCTCGTCGAAGAACTCGTCGTTCGGTTCGTTTGGGAGCCGGTCTTCGTCCTCGTCGCCGCCGCCCCAGAAGTCCGGGTCGTCGTGGTCGCAGCGCTCGCAGGACACCTCGCCGCCGCCGCAGAAGTCGGGTTCGATCTGGTCGCAGCGTACGCAGGATAGCAGCGCGGATGCCGGCAAGGCGGAGAAGAAGGGTTCGTTCGGGGGCTTCGGTTCCTTCGGCGGGGCGCCGGCGCGGCAGGACAGCGGCGCCCAGCCAGGGCAGCAAAAGCCGGGTTCGGTGCTGTCGCAACGCCTGGACAAGGGCAACGCCGAGGCCAATGCCTTGCGCACGCTGGAGGCGCGCCGGGCAGCCGAGCAGGCAGCCAATGCGCCGCGCGAGATCAAGCCGGTGCCGTCGTCGCAGCCATCGGGCGGGCAGTATGGATCGAACAATGCGGGGCAGTACGGGAATACGAATAGCGGCCAGTACAACGGCAACCGGAATGGCCAATATGGCGGCAATTCGATGCCGGGACCGATTATCGTGCCGCAGAATAATAACGGAATGGGCAATGCCATTCTCGGCTTCTTGCTGGGACGCTCGATGTCCAATTCGCATGCGAACAGCGGTTATCCGGGTAATACGAACAATAGCGGGATGGTGGGTACCGTTCCGGGCAGCGGCGCCACCGGCGCCGGTCCGGTGGCAGGGGCACAGGCGATGCCGGAAAGGTCGCTCGGTAAATCGCTGCTGCGTACCTTTGTCTGGCTGGTGATCCTGTCGGTGCTGGCATGGGTGGCTTATCTGGGATGGAAGTTTTTAAGGCGCGGTAAAGCGCCAAGCACGGCAAACTATTCTTTTGACAGGAACTGACATGGGCTGGAAGAACGCATTCGATTACATGCGCGGCATCGCCGGCAACCATGGCGCTGGTGGCAAGGCGCGGCGCGAAGACGAAGGCTTGCCGCTCGGCGCGCGCATCGGCGGCATGCTCCAGCTGCAGATGTCGCCCCTGATCCGGGCGCAGGCCAATGGTTCGCTGATCGCCATGCCGCGCGATGCCGATACGCTGATCCTGGCGGTATCGCAGATCAAGCTCAATCTGGCGGGCGGGCTGTATCGCTATTACGTGGCCAAGGGCGACGACGACGCCAGGGAAAAATTTTTGCAGCTGTACGCCGATAAAAGCGGCAAGGTGGCCGAGATCATGTATTGCACCCAGCTGGCGCGCGTGATTCCGGAAACGGCGGAAGACCAGGATGCCTACACCGGCCGCTCCGGCTTTGGCCTGGGCGACCAGACCTACACCTTGTGGCGCGAGCAGCTCGACGACGTGGGCCTGAGCGAAGATGAACTGGCCACGGTCTTCGGCGACAGCGACCGCCTCGATTATGTGCGCGACGCGGGCGACCGCAACGCCACGTTCGTGAGCCCGTTCATGGGCACCGAAACCCGGATCGACGACGCCGGCGGGGTGCAGGGTCTGAAGCAGGAAATGTATTTCATGCCGTACGTGCGCGAATTGGCGGGCGGCGCCAGCGAATATTTGCTGATCACGACGGAGATCATCTCCAGCGTGAATGGCGATCACACAAAACGCGGTATCCATGTCGATTTCGTCATTGGCATACCGGTGGAGCAAGAACGGGTCGTTATTCAATAACGGTTCGGTAAAGGCAGTCTTACTTAACAACGAAAGGGATTCAAGATGAGCAATGCAAGTGGATGGGGACTGACGGCGCGTTTGATTTCGAAGCACTTCGGCGTGCTGGGTGACCGTATATCGTCAGCGATCGCCAATTTTGACCCTGAGACGGCGACCGAGGCCGACCGCGACCGTCTGGCCGACACCCTGCGCGCCACTGCGCAAGTGCTGGCATCGGCGCGTTCCTCCTTCGAGAAGGAACACAAGGATGTGGTCAACTTGCGCGCACTGATCGCCAACGACGAAAAAGCCACGGAAACGCTGGCCGAACGTCTGGCCGCCGGCAAGATTTCGGAAGCCACCGTGACCATGTTCTGCGACGAACTCGAAGCGAACAAGAGCCGCCTGCCGCAAGAGATCCAGGAAGAAGCCGACGCAAAAGCCTACATGGACGAGCTGCAAAAGATTATCGATGCGCTGTCCAGGCAGCTCGCCGAATTCGACGCCCAGGCCAAGAAAGCGCTGCAGCAGTTGGCAGCGGCCCAGGCGCAGAAGGATCTGCAAGCCATGCGCGCCGAGCGCCAGAGCCAGCTCGCCGGCCTGACCGGCATGAAAGGCAATTCGACCGCGCTCAACGCACTGACGCGCCGCGCCCAGGAAGTGAGCAACGAAGCCGAAGGCATGCGCATCGTCGCCGATATCGGCCAGAAGCCGCTCGACCAGGCTGCGGAAATCGATGCGATCCGCAAGTCGGTGCAGAACGACACCGCCGGCGAAACCGCGCTGCAACGCCTGCAGCGCCTGTCGGGCAAGCCGGCCGCCGCGTAAGTAGCGATATCACCCGGACGCCATGCGCATGGCGTCTGCGGCACACATGAAAACGGCCTCTTTCGAGGCCGTTTTTTTAAATCCGTCGCTTGAACGCGGATCAGAAATCGACGGTAAAGCCGGCGCCGACCGAACGCTGCGAATAGTTATAGTCGATCAGGCTTTGTCCGTAGCCGGAAAACAGCTGGACATAGCCTTTCAGGTTGGTCGTGAGCGGATACGACATCGCCGCCTGGATCGCGCCATGGTCGGTCGACATATTCCGGCGCGCCATGATCGAATACTCATAGCCATCCTTGCGATAGCTGGCGCGAATGTCGCCGCGCGCCAGGAAGTCGGTGATGTCCGCATTATCGTTGTTCGATTTGGCGTTATCCAGACGGCGCCACAGGCGCGCGCTCAGCGCAAAATTGCCACTGTCGACGCCGACTTCGGTGTAAAAGCGGTTCCAGCTGCGCGACAGGGTCGAGGTCTGCCCGTTCGACTGGTGAATCAGGCCGAAATTGACGAAGCGCAGATTGAACCCGGCGAACGATTGGTTGATCGGGACGACCGCCATGATTTCAGGCTGGTAGTTGGTTTCGCGGAACGGGCTCGATTGCGAGCGGTTGTACGCCTGCCAGAAACTCTGCTGCGTGTAGCCGAGCCAGATATCGACCGGCAAGCCCGCGACCTGTTCGGCGGCCTTCATTTTCAGGCTCAGCTGATAAGTCAGCTCGACGCGCTTGGTCTTCAGGCCGGCCGGTGTGAAATCGCGGTATGGCGCATCGTTCGACGAGGTGCTGTAGTTAGCCACCAGCATGTAATTCTCGCGGTGCGGACGGAAGGAAAACACGCCGCGGCGCGACGCCTTGCTCAGCTCCCACAACTGCTCGGTACGCGAAATCGGCGTTTCCGGCGGCGCTGCCGTGGCCGATGCCACGGCTGGGATCGGCGTTGCCGGCTCGGCTGGCTCACCCTTCTTGCCCGTTGGGGCGGCGACGGTCGCGTCCGGCGTTGGATTGCCGGCGACGGTGTCGGCCGTGGCGGCCTTGGTGAGCGCGTCGAAGCACCCGAGTCGCGCGCTCGGATCGCCAAGCACGGAGCAGCGCAGCATTTGCTGTTCGAGCTCGCCTGCCTGGGCGGCGCCAGCGGAGATGAAAAGGGTGGTCAGGAGGAGGGGCAGTCGGGCGGCGTGCATGTAGGATGTTTCTAAAATGACAAAGGGTGGTTACTGTAGCGCAATAAGAGAAAAGATGTCGCGCTGCATGTATTTATGTGTTGCAACGCCGCATCAGGTATCGCCTGCGTCATCGATATAGACGGCGGTGCCGTGCAGCGGCGGCTCCGGCAGTTCCAGCACGAGGCGGTCGATTTTTTCGTACAGCGCCAGCCGGAATTCGTCGCGGTCGAGGGACAGATGACAGCGCCTGTGGCAATTTGGACACAGCGCGGCGGTATTCGACGGTGTATCCGGGCCGTGGCTGGCGAGCGGCATGACGTGGTGCACTTCCAGATACGGAAAACCATCGGTGCCCGTGAACGGCGCCGGCATGTCGCAGCCTTCGCAGATGCCGTCGGCGACCTTGAGCACCCAGGCCTTTACTGCCGGATCGCGCACGTAGCGCAAGGTGTGCGTCATCACTTGGGCGGGAGCGGCAGAACCGGCCGGTACGCCGCCGCCCGGCTGGCGCAGCAGCGCAGTGACCTTGTGCGCCAGTTCGCGCTCGTCCGCCGTGTGCTGGTAAATCGTCAGCGTTTCCAGGCCGTGCGCTTCCAGCATTTGCTCGATGCGCAGTTTGACGCTGCTGCCCACGTTCCTGGCAGGGCGGTAGCCGATAATGTGAGGGAGACGCAGGTCGAACAGGGTCGAGGAAATATTCTGCATGCGAAATTCGACGGCGGACTTAGTGCGCGCGGACAATGCCGTTTCGCGCAACTGCCGGTTCACTTCCGCCTTGTTGATGGGCTCGCCCGCCAGCTCGCTGCGCAGCATCGCCACATAAGCGCGCACGGTCGCGGCCAGTTCCTCGTCGGTCCAGTCCGCACTCTTGGTCGACGCCTCGGGCGGCGGGGAAGAAACAGGCATCTGGACGGGTGGGCGCGATCAGCAAGGGAACGCAGCCAGTGTACCAGGTGTTCAATTTCTTTTATGTAAACTTTCCGTGACTGCAACGTGCGCCGCGGCTATTCCCGTATGCCGTACCCGAGCGCGCGTGCCGCCTTGCGAAAGCGCACGTCGTGCTTGACCTGCACCACCAGGTGGTGCTTGCCCGCACGCATGCACAGCGGCGCCGTGTCTTGATGCCGCGCGATCAGATCGGCCGTTTCCGCATCGACGCATTCAATCAGCAAGCTGCTGCCCATCACCTGCATCGCCTTGCCGCCCTTGTTACAGGCGCGCAGGAAGGCCTCGACCTGCACGGGAAGCGGCTGGCTGTCGCGTGACCGCAAGAACGCTTCCAGCGGCGCCGTATCCTGGCCGCGTTCGACGGCGATCATGGTTTTCTCGCGGTCGAGGCGCCACAGCTGCGCGCTTTCGCGGTTCGCCCAGTTCTCCAGCAGCAGGCTTTCGTCGGCGGACAGGCTGCCGCCGGTCACACTGATCTGCAGGCTGGCGCTGACCGACAGCGTGCAGGACGCGGCGCGCGCGGGCGCCGTGTAGGTCGTGCTCAGGCCCAGGCAGTAGGCACCCAGCTCGGTCAGGCGGAAATACATCAGGCCATCGTAGCGCGACAGCAAGGTCATGTCTTGACCGCCCCACAGGGATTGAAATTCCGTGCGCGCGTGGTGCGGCGAACAATAGGCGACGTCGACCATGCCCAAGGTTGCGCAATACTCGAACAGCACGCACAGCAGATAGCGTGTTTCGAATATGTCCCACTCATCTTCCGCATAAGCCAAGGCGCCGTAATTGGCGTCGCACAGGTAGAGCGACCAGGGATCCTCGGCCACGGCGAGCGGCGCGCCTTCCGCCAGCATGAAACGCGACAATTCATCCACCTGGACCCAGCGCGCCGGCGGACAGCGTTGCAGGAATTGGCCGACGATGGCCCGGCGCGGCTTGACCGGCGTAAGGCGGCCCTTGCCCTTCTGGCCCTTGATTTCGTCGATCCGGTTGAACTCGTCGAACAAGGCCGATGCCAGCCAGCCGCGCCAGATGCCACGCAGCACGTCGGCCGGCGCCGCTTGCAGGGCCTTGATGCCGGCCGTGGTCAAGCCAAGCTTGCTGCCATGAAGTTCGGCCAGTCCGCTTGCCTGTAGCAGCAGCGGCCAGGCGACCGCCTTGATCGGGCCGATCCGCTGATCCGAATGCCTGGCGCTGGCTTCGGCGTCCGGGCCGTAGAAATCGGCGCCGGCGAGCTTGGCTTCAATCGCGCGCAAGGCGGCCGTTCCCGGCATGCGTGTTTTGTCGCTGACCGCGATCAACTTTTGATCCGCCATGCGCAGCATGGCCACCACCTCGTAGAGCGCATCGGACGCGGTATTGCGCTGCGTTAGCGGCATGCCATCGGCCTCGGCCTTGGCCTCGCGATCGGCTTGCGCTGTCAGCTCCGGTCCGGGCTCCGGCAAGGAGGCCAGGCTTGCCAGCGCGTTGGGCACGGGTGCCGGGAACAAGGCCGCCACGCGCAGGCGTAACTGCGCGGGCATCGTGCGCGTGTCGCCATGCTCGAACAGAAACAGGCTTAGCACTGTCGTGGGACCGCGGCCGTACGGGTGCTTCGGATCATGGTAAAAACGCGGCGCCTGCCCGTACTTCGCGGTAAAACGGCGCTCATCGAAATGCCCCTGGACGTCATAGGCCGCTTCCCGTACCGCAAGTTGCTGGCAGGGATCGAGCATCGCCCAGACGCGCGGCAGGCCGGCATCCGACATCTGCTCCAGCAGCGCGGCGATGAGGACGTCCTTACGTCCGATTTTCACGGCGTCGGGAAAGTTCGCAAGCAGCGACTTGAGTTGATCGACAGTGAGACTGTTTAGTGCGTCGGGCAATGTATCCATCGGTATGGGGGGCAGATAAACGAGGATGCCAGCATGACACATACACGCCTGGCGTCAAGCCCGCCGCCCACGTGCATCAGGCGATCAGCTTGAGTCCCGGCGGCAGCGATTCGCCCAGGATCCAGCGCTCGGTCGCCTGGTCGAGCTGCACCACCTGCTGCACCATGGCGATGGTCGCCGGCGGCGCGTTGATCGCCACCAGCCGCTGCGCGATCCGTTCGCGCAACGCCAGCGGCAGGTCGCGCGAACGGTCGTCGGTCATGCGCGCCAGGTGCACGGCGGCAAAGGCGGCCGACTCGACCCGCTTCCAGTCGAGCGCCAGGATGGCATCGAGCCAGCCTTCCACCACCTCGGTCGGCACCACGTCGTGCGTGCTGCCGTGGAAGGGCTGGCGCGCGCCGATGCGCCCCAGCGCCCACAGGTAGCGGCTGGCGCTGGTGCTGTCCTTGCCGGGCGTGGCTGGCGCCGCCTGGATGCGCTCCAGCAGCCAACCGCCGATTTCGGCCTTGTAGTCGACCGGGATGCGTTCGAGCGAGGCACCCAGGCGCAGCATGTCGTCATCGCTGCCGGCCACCACGGTACTGCCGGCGTCGCCGCCTTCTTTATTCGTCTGGAGATTGAAGGCGAAGTCATCGAGCAGGCGCAGCTGCTCGGTGGCGCCCAGCCCGCCCGCGACGCGGCGCCACAGGGTCCACCATTCCGCGCGCGCCTGCTTGTCGTCGGCATGCCGCACGCCGGCCTCGAACAGGGTCCACAGTTGCTCCAGGCGCCATTCGTCGAGCGCGTAGCCGAAGCCCGGACGCAGGCAGTAGCCGGTCAGGTTCAGCCACACCCGTTCGTGCTCGGCGGAGCGGCGCCGTCCGCGCGCGCGCTGCCACAGAGCGTCGAACAACTGGCGCAGCAGGGGCGTGTGCCATTGCTCGCGGTCACCGAGCAGTTGCTCCAGTTGCGCACGCAGCTGCTTGACTTCCTTGGCCGTCACCTGCTGCCCGCTCTTGCCGAAAATGCGGTCGATCTTGTCGATGGCGGCCGTCAGCTGCGGCGATGGCGCGGCATCCGTCTTGTCGTTCTCGGCCGCCGCGTTGTCGTGCCGCAGGTCGAACTCCAGCAGCCAGCGCTGGCCGGCATCGCTCAGGTTGACGCAGTGCATTTCCAAGGTGCCGACCTCGGTCAGCGCGGTGGCAAGTTGCACGGCGGTTTCCTGTTTGCTGCCCGCCGGCTTGACCTTGCCGTCGGCTGCGTGCAGCACGGTCGCAATCGGCGGCAGGCGCACGTATTTCGGATCGTCGAGGTCGACCAGTTCGCCCGGCGCGGGCGGGGCATCGGCGCCATCGGCGTTCGATGTCATCACGTGAAAGCGCACCGGCTGTCCGAGGCGCAGGGCGAAGGTACGGTCCTTGAGCAGGATTTCACGGCCAGTTTCGCTGCCGCGCGGCAGGATGCAGATGCCGCGCTTGGGTCCTGTGCCAGCCTCGTCGAGCACCAGGAAATAACTGCGCGCCGCACCCGCATCGATGCGCGGCGCCTGGCCCTGCAGCGACAGGGCATACGCCACCGCGCCACGGGCCACGGCCACGTCCGGATTGTCGTTGTGCAGCAGGCGCAAAGGCGCGCCGCGCCAGTTGCCCAAGGTTTCCTGCAAGCGCTCGACCAGCGCATCGGCGCGGAACACGCCGCCGTTGAGCAGCAGGGTATCGGGCATGGCCGTGCCGTCTTCCTGCGCCGCTTGCAGGGCGCTGGCATGCTGCTGCAAAAAATCGGCGATGTGACGGGTGACAGCCGGATCGCGCGCGTACGGCAAGCCGAACTCCACGATGCCGGCACGGCCTTGCTGCACGCGGTCGGTGGCCACCACCAGCGGAAAAAAACCGTCGACGATGATGCTGCCGACTTCGTCCCGCGTCAGCGCCACCGAACGCATGCCGCCGATCATGCGCGAGCCCGAGCCAAGCAAGGTCACCTGCGCCTGCTCGGGCGCGTCGGCCGCCAGTAATTGCTCCTTGGCGGCGCGGCAGCGTTCCATTAATTGAGAGAGGGCACTGGCCGACAGATGCGTGCGCGGCTGATCGGTGCCCGCCATCTGCGCCATTTTCGCTTCGGTGACATGGGCCAGCGCCAGGTCCATGTTGTCGCCGCCGAGCATCACGTGGTTGCCCACGCCGATGCGCGTCAGTTGCGGCTGGCCATCGTGCAGGTCGACCTTGATCAGGCTCAGGTCGGTGGTGCCGCCGCCGACGTCGCACACCAGCACCATGCGCGTTTGCGCCAGTTCCCCGGCCAGCTCGCCGCGATGGCGGAACAGCCAGTCGTAGAAGACCGCCTGCGGCTCTTCCAGCAAGCGCAGTTGATGCAGTCCGGCCTGCCGCGCCGCGCTCAGGGTCAGCGCGCGCGCGCCTTCGTCGAACGATGCCGGGACCGTCAGCACCAGTTCTTGCTGTTCCAGCGGATTAGCGGGAAACTTGCTGTTCCACGCTGCCCGCAGGTAAGCCAGATAGCTGGCGCTGGCCGCTACCGGCGACACCTTGGCCACATCGGGCGCGGCGCCCCACGGCAGGATCGGCGCCAGGCGGTCCACCGCCGTGTGCGACAGCCAGCTCTTGGCGCTGGCCACCATGCGGCCCGGTACTTGCGCACCGAGCCGGCGCGCGAGCTGGCCGATGACAAGCGGCTGCGCCTCGGCATGATCTTGCGGCCACGGCAGCCTTATATCGGCCGCCGGCAATTCACCATCCGCCGGGTGGTAGCGCACCGATGGCAGCAGCGGCAAGGCCGCCACCTGGCCCGGCGCCACCAGTTGCTCGATCTCGAACAGGGTAATGGCGGCGCGCCCTTCCGCCTGCGCATCGATGGGCGCGTACGCCACCACGGTATTGGTGGTACCGAGGTCGATGCCGACGATGTACTGGCGCGCCACGCCGTGCCCTAGCTGTTGCCGCGCACGTCGAACTCCACCTTCCAGCGCTCCTCGCCCTGGACGGCTTGCGCCACCAGTTCCAGGGTGCCGGTATCGGTGGCAACGGCGGCCAGGGTCACGGCGACCACGTCGCCCGCCTGGCGTCCTTCAGCAGGCAGGGTGGCCTGGATTTCGCCGACTTCCTGCATGTCGTCCGGATGCCAGAAGTCGAGCAGGTCGCCCAGGCGGTCCTGGCGCCGTACCGACGAGCCGAAGAAACGCAGGGTGATGGCGTGCCCGACCACCAGACCGAATTGCTGGGTCTTGAGTTGCGCTTCGATGCCTTCTTCCATGCCGAACGGGGCCACGCACAGCAGCTGGATCGGCGGCTCGAAGCCGGGCACGGCTGGCATCGACGATTCGATGGCGACATAGTAGGCGCGCGCCGTGCCGCCGCGGATGCGGATGCCTTTGCCGCGACGCACGTACCCGTAGTATGCGGCGCCGCGCGCCACTGCCAGGTCGAGGTCGGCGCCGGTGAGCATGCGCGCAGGTTCCGCGCCTTCGCCGGCCAGCCAGTCGTTGAGGGTGGTGAGGGTGCGCTCGGCCAGTACATCCGACTTGAACACGCCGCCGTTGAACAGCACGGCGGTCGGGTGCAGGAAGCTGGCGCCGTCGCTGATCTTGCCGGCGAAGCCTTCCAGTTCGGCTGTGGCGCCGGCCTGGCGTCCCAGCAGGGCGGCCAGGTGGCGGGTGACGCCGGCATCCTGCGCGTACGGCAGGCCCAGCTGAACCAGACCGCCGCGCGGGCGGCTGACCGGACGGGCGGCCGCTTCCACTTGCGGGAAGAAGCCCTCTAGGATGGTGGCGCGTACTTCTTCCTGGGTCAGTTCGGTGCGGATCGAACCGCCGATCAGCTTGGAGCCGCGGCTCGGCACGACGATCGGCTGGGTGGCCAGTTGCGCATCGCTGAGCAGGTGTTCCTTGGCCGCGCGGCAAGCATAGGCCAGCGCGCGCATTTGCCAGGCGTCCAGCTGGGTGCCGGTGGCGGCAACCTTGCGCGCCACCAGATGCGCCAGCGCCAGGTCCATATTGTCGCCGCCGAGCAGGATGTGGTCGCCCACGGCGATGCGGTGCAGTTCCAGGTTGCCGTCGCGTTCCAGGACGGTGACCAGCGAAAAGTCGCTGGTGCCGCCGCCCACGTCGATGACGAGGATGATGTCGCCCGGCTTGGCATCCTTGCGCCAGCGACCGCCGCTGTTCTGGATCCAGTTGTACAGCGCCGCTTGCGGCTCTTCCAGCAGGGTCAGGTTGACGTAGCCGGCGGCCTTGGCCGCTTCCACCGTGAGCTCGCGTGCGGCCGGGTCGAACGAGGCGGGAATGGTGACGGTGATGTCCTGCTCGTCGAACGGGGCTTCCGGATGGGCCGCGTTCCACGCGTTGCGCAGGTGCGCCAGGTAGCGGGTGGACGCTTCCAGCGGCGACAGTTTGGTCACTTCCGGTGGCGCGTCGCTCGGCAGGATGGCCGCGCGGCGGTCGACGCCGGGATGGCACAGCCAGCTCTTGGCGCTCGACACCAGGCGGATCGGCGTTTGGGCGCCGCGCGCGCGGGCGAATTCGCCGACGGCGTAGTCTTGCGTGCTGGTCCATGGCAGGTTCAGGGCGCCGGGCGGCAATTCATCGCCGTGGGGCATGTACAGGAAGGAGGGCAGCAGGTGGCCATTGCCGACCGCGCCGGCGTCGACCAGTTGCGGAATGTCGAGGACGCCATGGGAGGTCTTTTCGCCATCGCTGGCGGTCAGGTCCACATAGGCCAGGGCGCAGTGGGTGGTGCCGAGATCGATGCCGATCGAGAAGTAGGCGTTGCTCACAGTTCCACCTCCGCCTGGGCCAGCACGGTGGCGTCGTGGCCGGCGGCCAGGGTTGGCAGGCGCACGTCCGCCGCGCGCCAGCCGCGATGGCTGATGCTGCCGTTGAATGGGGCCTTGCCGACCACGTTGCCGGTCAGGCGTACCGCGCGGGCGTCGAAGCCTTCGTTCAGGGTGACGCGGCTGCCTTCGGCTTCGTCGCGCACGGGGACGATGGTGAAGTGTTCGCGCAGTACTTTGGCGCAGCCTTCGTGGACCACGCGTGCGGCGGCGCCGATGTCGGCGTCCGAGAAGCCGCTCAGGTTTTCCTGGGTAAAGTCGATCAGGCGCGCATCGCGCTGGAGCAGGGATAGCAGCTGCAGGGCGGTGTCTGGCGTGGGAGCGGCTGGCTTGGGGGCTGGCGCTGGTGCGGCGGCCACCGGGGCTACCGGTGCAGGGGCGGGCGTTGGCGCGGAGATGCTGCCATGACGCACGCGCTCAACCCGGCCGGCGAAGTCGGCATCCGACAGCGCGCCGAAGAAAGCGCCGAAAGCGATCGGAATACGGCGCAGGAAAGAAGGGCGGTCGTTGTTGTCCTGGGACGGGTGATTCGAGTCTGGCGTCGAGTCGATCATCAATTACTCCTGAGTATGCCGGCTGAGTGTCGGACTGATAGGGTTGGCCGGGCAAAGGTGCCACAGGGCCGGAACCGGGATTGTATGCTGTGTAGGGCCGGAATCTGCGCAAGGCCTGAATTTATGCTGCGCGGCAGTATAAATCATTTGTAGCAACGCTCGATGACTGACATGCACCTCAATGCAAAAGTCAGGCGCGCGGCGTGGATTTTCCTCGCACTTGCTGCATATCAAGTACTTCGCCTTTCGCGATGTATGGCACCAGTGCTCCCACCAGCGCTGGCTAAGCGTCGACGCTTCCATCTCACCTAGAAAACGCTTGTCGCGTCAGTTTTTTTCGCTGGCAAACCCGACATCCGAAAAACTGGATTGCCTCATGATGGACATCCGAAGATCGGAGGCAACATTGTGCTAGCGCGGCCGTATCAGTGGGCACAATATGACGAAGTCAGCGTTTTCTTAATGCCCATGAGAAGTGCGCATAGCATCATCTGAGACACGAAATATGAACCGTAAACTTGCTTGAATGGCTGCTAATTTCATGCGAGCAAGCCGTCGAGTCTACCTCAAACACTTTTGAGGAAGTCGGTCAACCTGACCATCAAATCCGGTGCTTGCAGCTCACACTCCCAGATGACCAAGACATCCCATCCCGCTAAGTTCAGCTTGGCAACGTTCTGGATGTCTCTTAACCGGTTGGCACTCAATTTAGCGGTCCAGAATTCGACTCGTGACTTTGGCACCCGTGCCATCGGGCAGCCGTCGTGCCTGTGCCAAAAACAACCATGAATAAAGATCACCTTCTTGCGTCCTGGGAATGCGAGGTCGGGTTTTCCAGGAAGATCTGCGCGATGCAAGCGATATCGGAATCCTGCCTTGTACAGTAACTGCCGAACAAGTAATTCCGGTCGGGTATTTTTAGACCTTACGCGGGACATGATCTCGCTGCGCCGCTCGGGCGTGACAGTATCAGCCATTTACCCATCCTTAAGCAATCCGCAGTGCTAGCACGGCAGCGAAGACCTACTTTGAGAGGTCTCAAGTATACTGGATGAAAAGTGGCGGGGATGGCGCAAAATTCAATGGGGAGGTCACTACGCGGGCTTTGATTCGATTGATAACTGTATAAACATACAGTACAATCTGCGTTATCTCTTCACCACCGTCGATGTAGCTTGCTTTATACTGCTCTGTTTGCTCGCAGCAATTGAAGAGCATCCTTGGCAAAGCTCTCATTCGGCTAGATCTTGCTTACGGGCCCAGCGTTGTGACATTTGCATCAGAGAACCATACTAGACGAATCATGCAGCTCCAATCAATCGAACTTTTTGCAGGTGCCGGAGGCTTGGCGCTAGGTTTTTCGGAGCATGACGTGGCCCACCAAGCCGTCGTCGAGTGGAATTCGCATGCGTGTGAGACCATCCGGCGCAATAAGCGCGCTGATGTGGAGCTGGTTGCTCACTGGCCGGACGTGACCGAAGGTGACGTTCGCATTTTTCGATACGATGCCTTTCAAGGCATCGACCTCGTAACCGGGGGGCCGCCTTGTCAGCCGTTTTCCATGGGAGGGAAGGCTGGCGGTTTCTTGGACCCGCGGGATATGTTCCCGCAAGCCATCCGCGCTGTGCGGGAGACTCAGCCAGGTGCGTTCGTGTTCGAGAATGTGCAGGGACTGAAGCGAGAAGCGTTTGCAGACTATTTCCGTTATATCTTGTTGCAGCTCGAGTTTCCGACCATGCAGACCCGCACTGGCGAAGCGTGGGCGCGCCACCTTGCCAGACTCGATAGCCACAAGGCTGCTGGTGCGCGAAGCGAATACCATGTTGACTGGCGACTTGTGAATGCTGCCAACTATGGTGTTCCTCAGAAGCGCATGCGAATTTTCATTGTGGGTTTCCGTGTGGATATCACGAACCCGTTCGAATTTCCTATTGCAACCCATAGCCACGATGCGCTTTTGCTCGATCAATGGGGAGCTGGAGGCGCGTACTGGGAGCGACATCGTGTTGCGCGACGCAATCGCCCGGCACGACCCGAAGGTATCGAACGTAAGCTACAGGGCTTGTTGGATCTCGATCCAGCGCAAGCTAGACTGCCATGGCTCACGGTTAGGGATGCGATTTCAGATTTGCCTGACCCTGAGCGGCGACCGGATGTGGAACTGGTACAAGCTCATCGTTTCCAGCCTGGTGCTCGCAGTTATGCCGGCCACACTGGTAGCCCGCTCGACGAACCCGCCAAGGCGCTGAAAGCGGGTGACCACGGTGTGCCGGGAGGCGAGAATATGCTTCGACGCCCGGACGGTTCCGTGCGCTATTTCACCGTGCGCGAGTCGGCCAGAATTCAGACGTTCTCTGATAAGTTCATTTTTGAGGGGACTTGGGGGGAAACGATGCGCCAACTCGGGAATGCCGTCCCAGTGCGGCTGGCGTCGGTTGTAGCTGGCGGCGTATGTGGCCACTTGCGCGCCGCGTACCAAGCCCCGATGTTGTTTGCAGCGGCGTAAAACGAAAGGCGCCAATAGCATTTGGTGGAATTGATTGTCAAACAATAACGCCACTTGTCGTTGCCGCCTCTTCCAGTTCCACATGTCCGCTTGCGGGAGTAGAGAAATTTTCTTTGCTCAGTTGCCGCATGTGTTCCATGAAGTGATCGAAAATCTCATGAATATCACCGTAAGGTGGGCGACTTCTGAGGTGTGTTTCGATCTGCTCGACAATAAGGTGCTGCGGTTTTTGATCTTCCGTGGTACGGTTCGCCCATTCGCGCCCAGGGTGCATGGTATCCCACGGGGAGCGCTTATTGCCACGAGTATCGGAACTGTCTCCGTGCTTGCCCAAGCCGAAGCAGATCTTTGTTTCTGAGTTCCAAATGGGCTGGAAAAAATTTATTAAATAGTCCTCTGCGGACTTCTGAAAGCCTGTTTGCACAATCAGAAAGCGACATTCGAAGTCTTCAATGGCTAGAGTAGTGTGCGCCTTGCGAATATTGCGCGCGTGTTCATTGAGACGAACCGACAGCTTTGCTCCTTGTCGGATTGCGTCTTTGGCGGAGGGATTGTCCGGATCGGCTTTACCCACATAAATAGGATGTTCACGCCTAGTTAATGACGCGTACGGCGGGAACTCGCCATTATAGTAAATAGCATAGATCCCGGCACCGTAAAAATCGGGAATACGCGCAAGGGGGTGTCGCTGCTGGGCCACTAGCGTTAATGCCACCATTCTGCCGGCCGTGTTCGGATCGGATGGATCAAATATCTTATCTGGACGTAGTATCGGGTCAAGACCGTTTGCGGCTTTAGATAGCTGGATGGAGGCATTTTCCAGGTCTTGTCTGATTTTCTTGACTACTTTTGGATTCGCGGAAACATCCACAGATTTTATCCGGCGTGTCAGTGCATCCAATTCAGCGAGCATAGCATTTATCGCAGAAGTTTGGACTGTAAGTTTTGCCATCTGATTCCTTTTCCATCTGTCAAAATAATGAAAGCAATTTTACTCTCACCATCACAAATAATATATCAAAATGCATTATATATTTTTCTCCACTGCGCTAATGGATTCCTTAGCAGTTTTGCATAACCAAGCGAATCTGAATCATAGCGAAAATATCTAAAAAGGTCTGCACTTCGTAACTGTTCAGCCTCTATGACAGCTAGCGAAAAAGTCTAAATTTTTTCTGGGAAATTGAGAAAATGGGGGCATTTCTGCACATTTTTTAAGCAAAAATTGCTGGTTTTTGGTAGCCCTTCATAGAGGCTGAATAGTTACTGCACTTCTTTGAAGTTGAAAAACTGAATCGATGTTTCAGAACAAGCTCTATAAGACACTACTCTCTCCATCCCCAGCGCCCACATCGCGCCCAGCGATGTCACCGATCGACCGTATCTCCTTGTTTAACTCATCCAATCGCACACGTAATGTGGACCGGTCGACGGATATATTCGTGGCGCTTCCAGGTGCGCCCGACAAGATGTTGACAATGTGATCTCGTTCGTCCTCCAAGGCTCGCAATTGCGCATTCCGTTCAATTGCCGCTGTCGTATTATTTTGATAACGGCGCGCTTGTTCATCCGCTAGCAGGCTCTTCTCAACCCTTTCCACATTGGCGTTGATCTCAGGAAAGCGCTTCGCCGCAAAACGTAAGAACTGACTAAATTCATACATATGAAAGGCTTGCTGAGCTTCAGCATGGAATTCCTCAATCAATTCTGGGCGCGGTCCCATCTTTCGACCTCGATGGATCCACCACCAATCTTCCTTTGCGTCATCGGAAATAAAAATAACCGAGCGTTTATCGGTCTTGGCCTTCATCATCATTTCCTTCCAAATGATGAGGTCACCGAATTTGTCGAACTCCCCTGCGTCCTTTTTGCTGTCCTTGTAGCCCGGCGGTATCTTCTTCGCGTAGCGATCTTCGCCCTCTTTCCTTAGTGCAGCGAGCTTATCTGATGACCACTTATCCCCAACACGACGCTCAAAAAGGTTGGTGAGTCTCTCGATTACGCTATCGATCTCCGATGAGGGATGGGCTAATCGAGCCGTTTCCATTCGGGCTTTGAAGTCCGAGAGAAACATGTCAAGTGCGGAAAGTTCCTTGAGGACGTTTATCGTTGGATGTGCTCGAAGTTGCCGTAGACGATCGCGAGCTTTTTCCACAAACGCTTCTTGATCTTTGATAAGTGTATCGTAGGCGTCAACCGCACCAAACTCAACACCCAGTCGATTTCTGTGAAACTCAAGGCCTACCTGGTAGGGAATCCATAATGCATCGCCGAGCACCTCGAACAGCCTAAGTAGCTCATCCCGGACTACCGTTGAATGGCGTAGGCAATGCAGCAACACATTCGTGTCGGGTATAAAGATGGCCTCGTCCCATATTTTGGATATTTCGTCGGGCTTCTTTGGATGCCATCCAGAAAATTTCGCACGCATAAGTCACTCCAGCCAGCTGAGTTTTTCGATACCGAGACAGGCACAAGCATCTTTGACAAGGCTTCGGGTTCCCTCATTTGAGGTTTTTCCAGTCTCCAATAATACTACCCCAAATGGTATGGCGCTTTTCGCTAATCGGCTGCGCTCAAACGCTGCCATCAGAATAAGTTTCCAATCGCGACTTTTGCCCCAGCAAATGATTTTACCGTCCTCTAATCGACACCCGTGTGGTTTTATGAAGGTTTGGACTGTAGTTGCTGGAGAGGCGATCTCAAGCGCGCGCCATATCTCATCCTGACTCGCAAGCAATCGTGCACGCTCGTAAGGTTTAATCAACGAGTCTTTTATATAAACTCGAACTTTCCGTGGATCCATAAAATGCGCTATTTGACCACCAATCGCAGGATCCCTCGTCCATCTCTCATAGAGGCGCGAGCGATCGATGTCGTTTAGTATTGCCCAGCCTAGTTCATCGGCCAAACCCCACAACTTATCGCGCAAATTATCACGTATCTTTGCAGGCATCATCACTAAACTATCCCTTGATTGTTCGATTTTTGGCAATCGAATGTTGGCAACTCGAGAATGGGGTCTCCCTCACGCATGAAAAGGTCGGCTTGATCCCGCATCCAATTCAACATAAAGCTACCCGCGCCCTCGTCCCGAAACTGCACTATACCGGGAAAACGGAGACGTTCGATATCTCCGCGCACGGCAGTTTCGAGCTCCACAACTTCCGCAATGCGCCGAAGGTCACTGACGAAATCCAAAACAACCACTTTTGTCTTTTTCGGGCTAATTCGCAGCCCGCGTCCGAGTTGCTGCACGAAAATGCGCCGACTGTGCGTCACGCGCATAAAGACAATCATGTCCACATCGGGGACATCGACTCCTTCGTTGAAAAGGTCGCGCGTAGTGACAATGTCTAATCTTCCCTCTCGAAACCCCTCCATTGTCCGATCGCGTTCGCGAGCTGTCATTTCGCCCGTTATTGGCTCAGCTCGAAATCCAAACAGTCGCAATGTGGCTGCAAAGCTGTTGGCGTGGTGAACTGAGGAACAAAATACGATGACCGAGCGCCGTCGCTCATTATCGAAAGTCTCGCGCACTGCTCGTGCAGCTTCCTCATCGCGAGTCGGCAGTAATAGAAGACGATTCAATTGACTCAACGAGTAACGGTTTCGTGATTGGGCGTGCACGCGCTTCCAGTCTATGTTGTCAGCGAGAAGTCGATAGTCGGCCTCACATAGAAAACCGTTCTTGAGCCCATCCGCGATACCTATCTTCATAACGGGCGGCCCGAGCAACTCATCGATGTCATAGCCGTCACCTCGCCACGGCGTTGCAGTAACACCGCCAATCATAGCTTCTGAGAGATGATCGGTGACACGACGAAAAGTTTCAGAGCCTACATGGTGCGCCTCATCGATCAAGACAAGGCCAAAAGCGGGCAATTCATCCAAACGCGATACTGCACTTTGAATAGTCGCAAAAGTGATGCCTTCCCACCCACCCGGGCACTCACCGCCCATTAGACGATGGGTTGGGATCCATTTTGGAAGCTGATCCCAGAACGATCTCTGAAGCTGATCGACAAGTTCGCGCGTACCCGCTAATACCATCGCTTGTCCGCCCGGGATAGCACCGTCACGAAAAAGCTGGGCCACACTCTCGGCGAGCACAACGGTCTTGCCGAGCCCCGTCGCGAGGACGACTTGCCCACGGCCTGTCTCACGAAGCGACGCTACGAACTTTTCTACAGCCTCGTGTTGATAATCCCTAAGTTCTCTTCTATGAATAGAGTACTCGGGACTTTTGCGTGCGAGCTCCAAAAGCGTCGCGGGATCGAGCACACCGATATCTACGCCGAGTGCCTTCCATCGTTTAACAGCCTCGTAGGTTGCCGGCCCAGCCTTTCTACTTGATGCGACATAAATTCGATCGGCCTTATAAAAACGCGAAGCCTCTCCTACTTGGTTCACTGCGCCTGCCGACGGACATCCATCTGTTGCGAACTTGCATTGGATCACCCAGAGTTCGCCATTCTTCACGCCCAGCACATCCGCACCGTGGTCACCGGATCCTGCGACAAGCCGCACGTCTTGGAACCCGTTAGATACCAGTAGCCGTGCCACATCTCGTTCGAAGGCCTGCCACGTTTCCGTTAGGAGTCTCGACACATTGAGAAAGGGTTCTCGCATTAGTTCAATATGTCTGATTTGAGCAGTCGTACCGAACATGTTGCCCGAATAACAGCGTCGCGACCGGCGCGATCGATATCAACAGGAGATTGATTTGCCAACCAAACTGCGTCGCCTAGATATGCGTCATATCGAGCACGTACGGAGCGGCGCGCCTCATCCGTCACAGTAGCGCTTCCAAAATCCAAGCTGATGTATGAATCGTCCCAAAACTTGCCGTCCAAAAAAACTTCCGGGCGCCGGTTAAACAGCGCCCTCAAAGACTCCGGGTCGGCGTAATCCCAGAAGCGTCCATCCGCGATTAGAGCCTTATGATCTGGCACACGACGATGGGCCATTCGCCGCGCCACTGACTCTTTTTCGTCCTCATCAAGCTCATTGAACATAGCCTCTCCTTCGTCGCCAATGATCAAAGATGGAATTGCCCGAGCAATGTCTCCCAATACCGAAGTCGCCATGGTGATTATTTCTTGAGGATCAAGCCTGGTCTCTCTGCAGTACTGCATTCTGAAATCAGTCAAGATACCGGCGATGGATGGGTCCTGCGCCTGCCCCTTTAGAAAATCCACAGTGCGATGTGTCAGTTCGGTCAGCAATCCGTCAAGAGGGGTCATGGTTGTTGAACGAAAGACTTCGTGCGACACGTCTACGAGAAAAGCATAAGTGCGCGTCGCTATATCATCGAGCTTTAGAACCCACGGGAGACCAGTGGGAAGGTCAGAATCATTGACATCGACGCTATAAGCTTGGATCTCAAATTCCACTCGGTAGGTTGGATGGACGTATTTTCGCGACAATTCGTGAATCGATCGCCGCGGGAGTTGCGGTGGCGGTCCAGGCTGTGGTTGAGGATGTTGCCCCTCTGTCGTACTGGGTTCTCCTAGGTTTTCCGGTTGTGTTGGCTCATCCAAAAAGCCGTGAGGAAGGGGGCTGTCGCCATCTCCTCCAGGAGCTTCCCCTAATACTTCCCTGTCCTGTTCGAGCACAAGTTGCCACCAACGCTCGTCCGTTAAATAGTCAGGGTCACCCAACTCGAAGAGATCAGCCATCTGCAGTGCGCGATCGTTGTCCTTGACGACGAGTACGCGCGACCATAGGCCATTCTTACCGTGAGGGCTCGAGCGCCGAAAGGCCTGATAAAGGCGGTAGAGCGGACTATCATTGCCTTCGTAACCGCGTTGCTTTGCGACAATCGGCCGAAGTGGCCCTTCACCGCGGACTACTCGCATCATCTCGCTCCAAGCAGGATCGTCCCGTTCGAAACGATCTTTGGTATAGCTCACACGACAATGATCAATATGGATCTCACCGACAAAGCGGCCGCGACCACGTTGGTCGTCTGTCGGATATTCCACCTCTGCGGTATCACCGTCACTCCAATCAAATAAATCCTTATTCGCTATTTCTATTTTCCGACCGTTACGTATGAAGTCGAGCCCGAACTCGGTGTTATGAAGATACCTCTGAAGGCCAATCCAACCATGAACACGCCTCTCCACTTCGACAACATTGCAACTTTTACTACCAGTTGGACATGAATCCTCGATGACCGCAAGGGTGCGCATGCAATGCGTGCAGTAGCGGCGCGGGGCCAATTTTACGTCTATATGCTCAACAGCCCGAGCAACGGTTCCGTCAGGAAATGACACCGTGCGCTCCTCTCCCCAGACACAATGCCGACGTGGCGAGAGGCGGGCACCCCCAATCATTAGGCGGATCGTTCCAGCCTCTGATGAGCCGAGCAGAGACGAATACGCTCGGGCCAGATGCTTACGCATCGTCTTTTGATTAGTACTTCGAGCGAGGTATGCGCGCTGATCATGCTTAAGCCGACCAATCACTATTGTTGTGCCGTGAGAACTGTGATCCATTTTAGGGCGGGTTTGACGGGGGACCCTAAAGCTTCGCGTGGTTCTGAGCTCATCCAAGTCGATACGGACTCCAACCTCTTCTGGGTCGCCTGCGCGGCTAGTCCAAACTTCGGTAACTAGGCCTAGTCGTGCGGTCGCGATGTTGAACCCCATACCAAACAGACCTAGATTGAACAGGGGATCATTACCCGACCACCCTGCGCGCACGGCGTTTTGAAGTGACTCGAATGACATTCCTGGGCCGTTATCCTTAACGGTGACTCTCGCGTTCTCATTGTCTGTCATCGGCAACGACACACAAATTTCCGGGCCATCAATAGGCGAATAGGAACGAACGGAGTGAACGAAGCCATCGATCGAATTGTCAATCAACTCAGCTAGGCAACGCCACTGCGGTAGATTGATTTCCCCGAGCATCTGCAGGATGCGAGGATCTGGTGTGAGGTCAAATTCCTGGCTCATTTGCGATTTTTCCATTCTTTTGCGTGATAGGCATCAACCACAGCCACTCTGCGAGCGTCTCTATAGACTCTCATGACCGACTGGGATTCATCCCTCCCTCCACTGGCAACCGCGTTCCGCCAAAGTTAACACAGGCAGCTCTACATCCCGTCTTAAAGGCTTCCGTGTTACTCATCAGCGTCAAAGAATTGCTTTGATAGGCAAGAGAGAAAAACTCATAGGTAATCTATGCATCCTTGGCAATCTGCTGTAGTCCAGAAACGTCGCCCAGATTCATTGCCCAGTCACGTCAGGCGCCGCGCGTCCCAAGGTACCCACATGCTGCGTGCAGGCCCTTACCGGGATTGTGATTGCTAAAGACATTAATAGTTCCATTGGGCGTGAACCTATCAATGCTCAGTGACTCCCGAGCAGGCTATGCTAGTTCAGTTGAGTCGGAGTAGCGAGGCGAACCGGGGCGGCAATAATTGCCGCCCTGAACTGTGCCAATTTACTCGATCAAACTGATCACGCGTCGATATTGCCGGCTCGTAGCGCATTCGACTCGATAAAGTTCCTGCGCGGCTCAACCTCATCACCCATCAGCGTGGTGAAAATCTGATCCGCAGCAATCGCGTCATCAATCTGCACCTTCAGCAAACGGCGCACGGTCGGGTCCATCGTGGTTTCCCACAGCTGTTCCGGATTCATCTCGCCCAGCCCTTTGTAGCGCTGCTTGCTGACAGTGCGCTCGGCTTCGTCGCGCAGCCATTGCATCGCGTGGTGGAAGTCGTCAACCGCCGTTTCCTTCATGCGCTCGCCTTCGCCGCGGCGGATGAACGCGCCTTCGCCGATCAAACCCTGGAAGGTGGCAGCAGCACTGGCCAAGGTCGAGTAATCGGCACCCTGCACAAAATCGGCATCGATCGAGCTGACCTGGATATTACCGTGGTGCATACGTTCAATGCGCAGCGCGTGTTTTTCGCTCAGGTCGTCCGAACGCACGCTCACCTTGACGGCTTTGTCGTCGATCATCTTTTCCATCGCGGCGGCCGATACCCCGGCGTTGTCCAGGGTGTCCAGATTGAGCGTCACGCCGGTCATGATGGCGGTCAGCGCGGCGCGGTCGATCACGCGCGTCAGGCGCATCATGATCGCGTTCGCCAGGTTGAACTGGCGTACCAGTTCGGCCAGCGGTTCGCCGGAAATCGGCTCGCCGCCGTCGCGCGGGGTCAGTACGGCGCTGTTTAACGCCACCGTCATCATGTAGCTCGCTTCTTCCACGTCGTCCTTGAGATAACGCTCGTCGCGGCCCGACTTGACCTTGTACAGCGGCGGTTGCGCGATATAGATATGGCCGCGTTCCACCAGTTGCGGCATCTGGCGATAGAACAACGTCAGCAGCAGGGTGCGGATGTGGGCGCCGTCGACGTCCGCATCGGTCATGATAATAATGCGGTGATAACGCAGCTTCTCGACGTTGAATTCGTCCGGTCCGATCGAGGTACCCAACGTCGCGATCAGGGTCGTGATCTGTTCCGACGACAGCATCTTTTCAAAGCGCGCCTTTTCCACGTTCAGCACCTTGCCGCGCAGCGGCAAAATGGCCTGGAATTTACGGTCGCGCCCTTGTTTTGCCGAGCCACCTGCCGAATCACCCTCGACGATGTACAGTTCGCACAGCGCCGGGTCTTTTTCCTGGCAATCGGCCAGTTTGGCCGACAGGCCCAAACCGTCCATGATGCCTTTGCGGCGGGTCAGGTCGCGCGCCTTGCGGGCCGCTTCGCGCGCGCGCGCCGCTTCCACGATTTTGCCGCAGATGATTTTGGCATCGTTCGGCTTTTCCATCAGGTAGTCGGTCAGCGTCTTGGCGACGATTTCCTCGACCGGGCCGCGCACTTCGCTCGATACCAGTTTGTCCTTGGTCTGCGAGCTGAATTTCGGCTCGGGCACTTTCACCGACAGCACGCAGGTCAGGCCTTCGCGCATGTCGTCGCCGCTGATTTCAACCTTGGCTTTCTTGGCGAAATCGTGCTCGTCGATATATTTGTTGATCACGCGCGTCATCGCGGCGCGCAGGCCGGTCAGGTGGGTGCCGCCGTCGCGCTGCGGGATGTTATTGGTGAAGCACAGTACCTGTTCGTTGTAGGCGTCGTTCCATTGCATGGAGACGTCGACGCTGATATTCGTGCCCTGGTCGGACAGGCGTTCGCCGGTGGCCTGGAACACGGTCGGGTGCAGGACGGTCTTGGCTTTGTTGATGTATTCGACGAAGCCGCGCGTGCCGCCTTCGAAGGCGAAGATTTCTTCCTTGCCGGTGCGCTGGTCGGTCAGTTTGATATTGACGCCGTTATTCAGGAACGACAGTTCGCGAATCCGCTTGGCCAGGATTTCGTAGTGGAACTCGACGTGCGTGAAAATCTCTTCGTCGGCCCAGAAGTGGACGTCGGTGCCGCGCTTGTCGGTTTCGCCGATGACCTTGATTGGCGAAACTGCCACGCCGTCGATCATTTCGATTTCGCGGTTCTGCGGCACGCCGCGCACGAATTCCATGTAGTGCACTTTGCCGTCGCGGCGGATGGTCAGCTTGAGCAGTTTCGACAGGCCGTTTACGCAGGATACGCCCACGCCGTGCAGACCGCCCGAGACTTTGTACGAGTTCTGGTCGAACTTGCCGCCGGCGTGCAGTTCGGTCATGACGATTTCGGCGGCGCTGCGCTTCGGCTCGTGCTTGTCGTCGAATTTGAGGCCGGTCGGTACGCCGCGGCCGTTATCGGTGATCGAAATCGAATTGTCGGAGTGGATCGTGACGTGGATTTCGGTGCAGTGACCCGCCAGCGATTCGTCGATTGAGTTGTCCAGCACTTCGAACACCAGGTGGTGCAAGCCGGTGCCGTCCGAGGTGTCGCCAATGTACATGCCGGGGCGCTTGCGCACCGCTTCCAGACCTTCGAGGATCTGGATTGAGGAGGCTCCGTATTCTTCGATCTTGGCGGGGATTGCTGGTGTGTTCTCGGACATGGACTGCTTTCTCAAAAAACGATGTATCGGGTACTAAAATTCGGAACCGCCACCCCGTCGGTTCCGCCACTGGCGGAACCGACGGAGCGTAGTTTCCTGGTATTGCGTGGTGCTTAAATCCGCATCGGCATAACGACGTACTTGAAGTCCGCGTTATCCGGAATCGAAATCAGCGCCGACGAGTTCGAGTCGCCCAGGGCGATGTTGATCTGGTCGCACTTGAGGTTGTTCAACACGTCCAGCAAATAGGTCACGTTGAAACCAATGTCGACGCTGTCGCCGCCGTAGTCGATTTCCAGCTCTTCAACCGCTTCTTCCTGGTCCGCATTGGTCGAGCTGATCTTCATGCTGCCCGGGCTGATGATGCAGCGTACGCCCTTGAACTTGTCGCTCGTCATGATCGCCGCGCGTTGCAGCGAACGCAGCAACTCGTCGCGGCCGATCGTGAAGTCGTTCTTGTAGCCTTTCGGAATCACGCGCGTGTAATCCGGGAACTTGCCTTCCACCAGCTTCGAAACCAGCTCGATGTCGGCGAAGGTCAGCTTGACTTGCGAAGTGGAAATGTCCAGCTGGACCGTTTCGTCGCTTTCTTCCAGCAAACGCTGCAATTCGATAATCGTCTTGCGCGGAATGATGACTTCCTGGCGCGTGAATTCCTGCTCGGTCTCAACCTGGCAAAACGCCAGGCGGTGGCCGTCGGTCGCCACGGCGATCACGTTGCGCCCGTCCAGCACCAGCAGCAGGCCGTTCAGGTAGTAACGGATGTCCTGTTGCGCCATCGAAAAGTGCACCATGTTGAACAGGTGCTTGAGCGTTTTCTGCGGCAGGGTGACCGTGGCGTTGTAGGTGTCCGCGACCGAGACGGTCGGAAACTCTTCCGCCGCCAGGGTTTGCAGCGCGAAGCGCGATTTGCCGGTCTGCACCGTCAGGCGCTTGTTCAGCAAGGTCATCGTGACGTCGCCCGACTCGGGCAGGGCGCGCAAAATGTCCAGCAGCTTGCGCGCGGCCACGGTGGTACCGGCCACATCGGCACCCGAGCCGATGCTGGCGTGCGTCGTGATCTGCACTTCGGTGTCCGTCGACAGGAACGAGACGTTTTCGCCGTCCTTGCGGATGAGGATATTGGCCAGAATCGGCATAGTGTGCCGACGCTCGACAATACCGCTCACGATCTGCAGTGGCCGGAGAAGGGTATCTCGGGTGGTTTTGACCAATTGCATAGTAATCCTCGGTAGAGTTGTCAGAAATATACTGTATGGCCCGGTACGCAGTGCCGCCACGCCGGCCGCCCCCGGCAAGCGGGCTTGCCTTGAGGCTGACAACGCAACAACAGGGCCTCGGTAACCTTGCTGCTAATGCTATATTTTGCCAGAAATTGCCGTTCGCACATTAATTCAGGCTTTAACCCTTCAAAGTCTGTTCCAGGACGTGCAGCTCGTGGTTGCACTCCGCGTTCTTGGTGCGGTCGAGTGCGATCTTGCGCACCGCGTGCAGCACCGTGGTGTGGTCGCGCCCGCCGAACAGTTCGCCGATCTCCGGCAAGCTCTTCTGGGTCAGTTCCTTGGCCAGGTACATCGCGATCTGGCGCGGCCGCGCAATGTTGGCTGGCCGGCGCTTGGAGTACATGTCGGCCACCTTGATGCTGAAGAAATCGGCCACCGTCTTCTGGATGTTTTCCACCGAGATCTGGCGGTTCTGTACCGACAGCAAATCCTTCAGCGCTTCCTTCACCACATCGATGGTGATGTCCTTGCCGTGGAAGCGCGAGTACGCCAGGATCTTGCGCAGCGCGCCTTCGAGCTCGCGCACGTTCGAGCGCAGGTGCTTGGCCACGAAGAAGGCCACGTCGTCCGAGAACGTCACGCCTTCGGACTGGGCTTTCTTGAGCAAAATCGCCACGCGCATTTCCAGCTCCGGCGGCTCGATCGCCACCGTCAGGCCGGAATCGAAACGCGAGATCAGGCGGTCGTCCATGCCGGTGATTTCTTTTGGATACGTATCGCTGGTGATGATGATCTGCTTCTTCGCCGCAATCAGTGCCTCGAACGCGTAGAAAAACTCTTCCTGCGTACGGCTCTTGCCGCCGAAGAATTGAATATCATCGATCAGCAGCATGTCCAGCGAGTGGTAGTAATGCTTGAAGTCGTCGAAGCCCTTGCGTTGATAGGCGGTGACGACGTCGCGTACATACTGTTCCGCGTGGATGTAGCGAATCTTGGCGCCCGGCTGGTCGGCCATCACCTGGTTGCCGATCGCGTGGATCAAGTGCGTTTTACCGAGGCCCACGCCGCCGTAGAAGAACAGCGGGTTGTAGCTCACGCCCGGATTGTTGGCCACCTGGATCGCGGCGGCGCGCGCCAGCTGGTTGGCCTTACCGGTGACGAAGCTGTCGAAGGTCAGGTCGGTGTTGACGCGGCTCTGTTCGCGACGCGGTGAATTTCCGATGTTGAACATTTCCGGTGCAGCCGGATTGTCCGCAGGGCCATTGCCGGGACCATTGTTGATGGTGCCGGGCAGCGGGCCGTCGTTCGGGGCCGGATGGGGCGCGACCGGTTTTTTCGGCAGCGCGTTACGCGGGTCGAGCACGAACTGCACTTCCGTCGGCGCTTCCCAGTACTGGGAGGCGAGGGCGGTGATGCGGTTGGCGAACTGCGACTTCACCCAGTCCAGCTTGAAGCGGTTCGGTGCTGCGATGCGCAACTTGCCGTCCTCGTAGTCGAGGGCAACCAGCGGTTTGATCCACGCACTGAATTGTTGCGGCGTCAGCTCCAGTTCCAACTGCGCGGAACAGGTCTGCCAAAAATTTTCCATGAATCTTCTGTCTGAATAAGGTGTGGAGGGGCGGTTCGATGATGCTTCGCTAGCGCATGCGTTGCGAGCGGTTCGCCACACGTAACACGCTATTCTACCCGCGAAGGCCCGAGTTATCCACAGGCACGCTGCTTATTTTCGGTGCGGAGGTGACGTGGCAGAGGGGAAATGGGGGGAATGCAAGTTGTCGTTAAATCACGACTGTTTGCTCTCCCCGGCGTGGCGGGAACGACGGGCTAGGGGCTGGGCGGAAACGACCCCGCTACGGCGCCGTGTGATTCCCACCCCACATTTCCCCGCCAAAAACACCCCGGCCGGGCCCCCAAACCACAGCCTTCCTTGACAAAAGCCAGTCAAATGAGTTCTAATCCAAGGTTCCCCGCCCGTACTCCGTGCAAATGAGTCAATCTGTTGTGGCTTGTCGGTGTGGCTTAGCGGGTAAATATGAGTATTTTTGCTGTGGCGTGACGCTGGCTTAACATCTGCGAAATGTCATTGGCGCCGAAAACTGACGGGACGTCAGACCCGATTTTGCATTTTATTTTGCTTTAAGCGAGACCACCATGAAACGTACTTACCAACCTTCCGTCGTTCGTCGCAAGCGTACGCACGGCTTCCGTGCACGTATGGCTACCCGTGGCGGTCGCGATGTGCTCAATGCACGCCGCGCCAAGGGTCGCAAACGCCTGGCTGTATAAGTCTGGCACTTACTGCTCGATCGCGGTTGGCTATGACTAGCGAAGGTTCACACGACTTCGCGCGCGTTCGGCGTATCGTTAAAACGGATGAATTTTCATCCGTTTTTCGTTTGCGCCCTGCCCAAAAAACGGCCCATTTCGTGCTCTACACCCGCTCGAACGACTTGCCGCATGCGCGGCTCGGCGTGGTTGTGGCCAAGCGCTTTGCGCCCCGTGCCGTCACCCGCAATACGATCAAGCGCGTGACGCGCGAGCTGTTCCGCATGGCGCCACTGCCTCCCGTCGACTGCATCGTGCGCCTCGCGCGCCCGGTCAACACCAAGCAAGGCCCGGCCACCACCGCCGCGCTCAAGGCGATCCTGCGCGCTGAAATTGCGCGCCTGTTTTCGTCACAGGCGCCACGTAGTACGCCGCAGAGTGCGTCACCTGGTGCGCCACCCGGTGCGCCGCGCGATGCGACACCCGACGCGGCAAGCGAGCCGAAAGCCTCACCATGAATACCCTGCTCGTCTGGTTATTGCGTGGCTATCAGCTGATGTTATCCCCGATGCTGGGGCAGCGCTGCCGCTTTTACCCGACGTGCTCCAATTATGCGATCGAAGCGATCCGCACCCACGGCGCCGCGCGCGGCAGCCTGCTTAGCGCGCGCCGCCTGTGCCGCTGCCATCCGTGGGATGATGGCGGATTCGATCCGGTGCCGCCCGCGCACCCGGACAATTCTTCTACAGCCGCTTGCGGCTGCAACCACTCCTGACCAATACCTCAATGGAAATCAATAAACGTACTATCCTGTGGATCGTGTTTTCCGTCTCGCTGGTGGTTCTCTGGAACGACTGGATGGTAGCGAACGGTAAACAGTCCATGTTTTCCGCCACGCCGCCTGCGAAGACGGCCGTGGTCGCCACCACCGCGCCGGCCACCAGCCTGCCGGCCGCCGCCGCTGGCGCCGCTGGCGTCGCCGGCGTGCCTGGCGCCGCTGCGCCGGCCGCTTTCAAGGGCGAAACGATCACCATCACCACCGATGTCATGAAAGTCGACATCGATACCGTCGGTGGCGTGATCAAGCGTCTTGAATTGCTCAAGTTCCGCGATTCCATCGACAAGACCAAGAACCAGGTCCTGTTCGATGTGACGCCCAAGGGCATCTATGTCGGCCAGACCGGCCTGATCGGCAATGTGGCCGGCGCAGCGATGCCGAGCCATGAAACCGGCTTCATCGCCAAGTCCGGTCCGCGCGCACTCGACAGCGCCAACGAAGTCCAGCTCGTGCTCGAAGCCGAGCAGGCCGGCGTCAAGCTGACCAAGACCTACACCTTCAAGCGCGGCGATTACCTGATCGGCATGCGCCACGACGTCGCCAACGTCGGCACCGTTCCGGTCAACCCGTCGCTGTACGTTCAGCTGCTGCACCACGGCAACAAGCCGGAGGGCGAGTCCTACTTCAATTCGAGCTACACCGGCCCGACGATGTACACCCCGGCCGAGCACTACCAGAAGCTGACGTTCGAGGCCATCGAGAAAAAAGGTCACGCCGAGCACGCCACCAAGGCGAACGATGGCTGGGTCGCCATTTCGCAGCACTATTTTGTCTCGGCTTTCCTGCCGCCGGCAAACAAGCCGCGTGATATTTTCACCAAGAAGATCGACACCAACCTGTACGCCATCGGTACCCTGATGCCTCTGGGCGCCATTGCCCCGGGCGCGAGCGTGTCGAGCGACGTGCGGCTGTATTCCGGTCCGCAGGACGAGAACAAGCTGGCCACCATCGCGCCGGGCCTGGAGCGGGTCAAGGATTACGGTTTCCTGCACGTCATCGCGCAGCCGATTTTCTGGGTCATGGACCAGATCCATAACGTCCTGGGCAACTGGGGCTGGACCATCATCGCCTTCACCATCCTGATCAAGCTGCTGTTCTTCCCGCTGTCGGCTGCCGGCTACAAGAGCATGGCGCGCATCAAGGTGGTCACGCCGAAAATGCAGGCCATCCGCGAGAAGTACAAGGGCGACCCGGCCAAGATGAACCAGGCCACGATGGAACTGTACAAGACCGAAAAGATCAATCCGCTGGGCGGCTGCCTGCCGATCCTGGTCCAGATGCCGGTCTTTATCGCCCTGTACTGGGTGCTGCAGGCGTCCGCCGAAATGCGCGGCGCCCCATGGATCGGCTGGATCACCGACCTGACCGCGCCGGACCCGTACTTCATCCTGCCGGTGCTGTACGCGATCTCGATGTTCATCACGACCAAGCTGAACCCGGCGCCAGCCGATCCGATGCAAGCGAAGATGATGCTGTTCATGCCGCTGGCGTTCTCGGTCATGTTCATCTTCTTCCCGTCGGGCCTGGTGCTGTACTGGGTTGTGAACAACATCTTGTCGATCGGCCAGCAATGGGTCATCACCAAGAAGTTTGAAGACGCGGCAGCCAAGAAATAAGCGTTAGCCGCGCTCAAAAAAGCCCGTGTTCCCCACGGGCTTTTTTTATGCCCGCGCGCGCCAACACAATGCCGCCTGCCTGTTGCGGCAATTAAATTACAATCACAACTATGAAACTCGATACTTCCCCCATCGCCGCAATCGCCACCGCACCGGGCCGCGGCGGCATCGGCGTCGTGCGCGCCTCCGGCAAATCGCTGGCGCCGCTGCTGGCTGCGCTGTTTCCGGATGTTACGTTGAGCGCGCGCCGCGCGACCTATATTCCCTTCAGGCAGGCCGACGGCAGCGTGATCGACCAGGGTATCGCCCTGTATTTCAAGGGCCCGCGCTCGTACACCGGCGAAGACGTGCTCGAACTGCAGGGCCATGGCGGACCGATTGTGTTGCAGATGCTGCTCGCACGCGTGCTCGAAGCGGGCGCCGAATCCGGCCTGCGCCTGGCCGAGCCGGGCGAATTCACGCGCCGCGCGTATCTGAACGACAAGCTCGACCTGGCCCAGGCTGAAGCGGTCGCCGACCTGATCGACGCCTCCACCGAGGCCGCCGCCAAGTCGGCCACGCAATCGCTCTCCGGCGCCTTTTCCAAGACCATCAATACCCTGGTCGAGCAAACCATCGGCCTGCGCATGCTGGTCGAAGCGACCCTCGATTTCCCGGAAGAAGAGATCGACTTCCTCGAAAAGTCCGACGCGCGCGGCCAGCTGGCCGTGATCGTGGCCTCGCTGGAGCGCGTGTTCCAGCAGGCGGCCCAGGGCGCGCTGCTGCGCGAGGGGCTCAACGTGGTGCTGGTCGGCCAGCCCAACGTGGGTAAGTCTTCACTTCTCAATGCCCTGGCCGGGGCCGACGTGGCCATTGTTACGCCGATTGCCGGCACCACGCGCGACAAGGTCACCGAAACCATCCAGATCGAAGGCATTCCGCTCAACATCATCGACACCGCCGGCATCCGCACCATCGACGACGCGGTCGACGTGGTCGAACGCATCGGCATCGAGCGCACCTGGGGCGAAGTGGCCAAGGCCGACGTCATCCTGCACCTGCTCGACGCCGACCTGGGGCCGACCCGGGCCGACGACGCCATCGTCGCCGCCTTTCCGGCCGGCGTGCCGGTGCTGCGCGTGTGGAACAAGATCGACCTGTCGGGCCACAAGAGCTCGGTCCACCCGACCGAGGAAGCGACCAATATCTATCTGTCGGCGCATGAGCATGTGGGCATGGACCTGTTGCGCGCGGAATTGTTGCGCATCGCCGGCTGGCAACAGACCGGCGAATCGCTGTTCCTGGCGCGCGAACGGCATCTGATTGCCTTGCGCTCGGCGCACAAGCATCTGGCGCTGGCCGGCGAGCATGCCGCGCAAAACGACCAGTCGCTCGACCTGTTCGCCGAGGAATTGCGGCTGGCGCAGGCGCAGCTGTCGAGCATCACCGGCCAGTTTTCGTCGGACGATTTGCTGGGTGTGATTTTCAGCCGCTTTTGCATCGGCAAATAGGCTGCGGCCAACGCCACAGCGTTATTTTCAATGATTTCCCTGCACGGAAAGGCTTCAACATGGAATTACCACGCACCCTGGATGAACTGCGCAGCCGTTTCAACGCCGGCGAATCGTTTTCGTTCTTGCAGTTCTGGGGCCACACGCCCGCCAAGGACGGCAAGATCACGCGCAGCTGCTTCAGCCAGTGGTACGACGCCCCGTTCGAGCTCGACGGCGACCGTTACGCCACCGCCGAGCACTTCATGATGGCCGCCAAGGCGCGCCTGTTCAACGACGAACCCACCCGCGCCAAGGTACTGGCCGCGCTCACGCCCGGCGCCGCCAAGGCGCTCGGCCGCGGCGTGGCCGGTTTTGTCGATGCCGACTGGCTGGCGCACCGTTTCGATATCGTCTGCCGCGCCAACGTCGCCAAATTCGGACAAAACCCGGCCCTGCGCGATTTCCTGACCGGTACCGGCGCGCACGTGCTGGTCGAAGCCAGTCCGGTCGACCGCATCTGGGGCACCGGCCTGGCCGCGGCCGATCCCCGTTCGGAAGACCCGAACCAGTGGGAAGGCCCGAACCTGCTCGGATTCGCCCTGATGGAGGCGCGCCGGCAGCTGCAGCAGGCATGACCGGCGGCCCGGTTGTGTTGTGAATGTGCATCAGTTATCTCTATAGCAATGAAACTAATGTTGCTATAATGCTCAGCTGATCGACACAATGACAACCGAAGGGATGTGTATGAAGAAGTATTTTCGCGCGGCAGCTATTTTGCTCGTGCAACTGGCAGCCTTGCCTGCTTTTGCCGCGCCCGCGATCGCGACGCCTGTCTGCGACATTCTGCCCAGCGCGACCATCGAGGCGCTGATCGGCATGCCGGTGGTCGGCAAGGAAGCCAGCACGGGGATGTTCTCGGAAGCATGCGTGTTCACGACGGCGGCCGCCAAGCAAGGTCCCTCCATGTTCATCATCGAGCACTACACCAAGCCGCTGCCGGCCGGCGCCGAAAAAGACATGGTGATGACCACGCCGTCCAGCCAGGTGCTCCCGGTCGCCGGCCTTGGCGACGAGGCGTGGATGAATAGCTACACCAGCGAATTGCTGGTGCGCCGCGGCAGCGCCGTACATAAGATTATCGCCCGTGCGGTCGAGTGCGAAAAGTTGGCCGATGAAACGTACAATGAGCAGGACGTGCGCTGCACCGCCAAACGGGTCGGCATACTGAAGCAGACGGCAGCGGCGATCCTGGCGCAATAGTGCGCACCAGGCGGCACATCCACAAGTCAAGTCGCACGGTGCGCGCATGAGTCCGCTCATTTGCTATAGTGGTTCATTCGCGCATTTCCAGGAGTGGCCGCCCGATGATCCCCATTTGCCCCGCCGACGATACCCACGTCAAGCCGGTTGCCGCTTGCGCGCAATGCAGGAATAACGACGAACTGGGTTTCGATTTCGAATACGCCTACCAGCCGATCGTTCACCTGCGCCAGCGCGCCATTTATGCGCACGAAGCGCTGGTGCGCGGGCCGAACGGCGAATCGGCGTATTCGGTGCTTTCCAAGGTCAACGATACCAACCGCTACATGTTCGACCAGGCGTGCCGGGTGCGGGCCATTCGCGGCGCGGCCGAACTGGGCATCGCCGAGCTGCTGTCGATTAACTTCCTGCCGAATGCCGTGTACCGGCCCGAAGCCTGCATCCGCAGCACCTTCAACGCGGCGCGCGAATACGGCTTTCCGATCGAGCGGATTATCTTCGAGGTCACCGAAAGCGAACAGGTGATGGACCGCCCGCACCTCGTCAATATCTTCGAGGAGTACCGCCGCTTCGGTTTTCGCACCGCCATCGACGATTTCGGCGCCGGCTATGCCGGCTTGAACCTCCTGTCCGAATTCCAGCCCGATATCATCAAGATCGACATGCAGCTGGTGCGCGATATCGATACCAGCCCGGCCAGGCAAGCCATCGTGTCGGGCATCGTGAGCATTTGCGCCAAGCTGGATATCGCGGTGTTGGCCGAAGGCATCGAAACGCCCGGCGAGCGCGATTTCCTGCGCGATGCCGGCGTGGACCTGATGCAGGGCTACCTGTTCTGCAAGCCCGCCTTCCGCGCGATCGGCGTGGTCGATCCGGCTTCCTGGAAATAAACTAAAAAATAATCAAAAACGCTGTCGATTTCGCGATGGCTGCTTCGTCGTCGTAGTAGCAACCCACTCTTCAAGGAGAAAACGCTATGCTCGACACGCCGTATATCACCCGCACCGACCCGGTGCAGGCGGCCGTCATTCGCCTCGACATTCCACGCGCCGAGATCGTCCACGTCATGGGCCCCGGCATGGCCGAATTGCTCGCCACGACCGCGGCCCAGGGCGTCGGCCCTGACGGACGCTGCTATTCGCACCACTTCAGCATGCAGTCCGACCGTTTCGACTTTGAAATCGGGGTGCCGGTGTCCGCGCCGGTCACGCCAGCCGGGCGCGTGCAGCCCGGTGTACTGCCGGCGGCGCGGGTGGCACGCGCCGTCCTGCACGGGCCCTACGACGCCTTGCCCGGCGCCTGGGGCCAGCTGATGGCCTGGATCGAGGCGCAGGGCCTGAGCAAAGCGCCTGGCCTGTGGGAAGTGTACGTCAGCGGTCCGGATCTCGATCCCGATCCGTCCACCTGGCGCACGGAACTTAACCAAGCATTGACTGACTAACCAATTACGCAAAGGAGAATCTCCATGAGCACGCAAGCCGTCCAACGTATTCCCGAAGACATGCACACCGTTACCCCGCACATCGTGTGCGCCGACGCCGTGTCGGCCATCGATTTTTATGTCAAGGCCTTCGGCGCCACCGATACCGGCAAGATGCTGGCGCCCAATGGCAAGCTGATTCACGGAATGATCCGCATCGGCGATTCCGCCATCATGCTGGCCGAAGAAACGCCGGAGTGGGGCGCCATCGGTCCCCTGACCCTGAAAGGCTCGCCCGTCACCCTGCACCTGTACGTGCAGGACGCCGACGCGGCATTCCAGCGCGCCATCGATGCCGGCGCCACCGCCGTCATGCCGCCGTCCGACACGTTCTGGGGCGACCGCTATGGCGTGGTCAAGGATCCGTACGGCCACAGCTGGTCGATCGCCCATCACATGCGCGACATGACCATGGAAGAAATGCAGGAAGGCGCGGCCAAGGCCTGCGGCGAACCCGGCGCATGACAGGAGAGCGACCATGAGATTCATGATCATCGTGAAGGCCAGCCCCGAATCCGAGGCTGGAAAAATGCCCAGCGAAAAGCTGCTGACCGAGATGGGCAAATACAATGAAGAATTGGTCAAGGCCGGCGTGATGCTCGCCGGCGAAGGCTTGCACCCGAGTTCGCGCGGCGCGCGCGTCCAGTTTTCGGGCAACAAGCGCACCGTGGTCGACGGGCCGTTTGCCGAAACCAGGGAGCTGGTTGCGGGCTTCTGGCTGATTCAGGTAAAGTCGAAGGAAGAAGCGATCGAGTGGGTCAAGCGCTGTCCGAATCCGATGGAAAGCGATTCCGAGATCGAGATCCGGCAAGTGTTTGAGGCGGAAGATTTCGGCGCCGAATTCACGCCGGAGTTGCGCGAGCAGGAAGAACGATTGCGCGCGCAGCTGTAGTTCCATGCCGTTCCCGCCCCATCAGGCGCGGCAACGGCGGTTCATCGGCACTATTCGTATTCGTTCACTGCGTTCCACCCTGGAGAACACCATGCGCTACATGCTCTTGCGGCGATCCGACCCGGCCCACGAAGCCGGCCTGCCCCTGTCGCCGGCCGGCCGCGCGGCCTTCGCAAGCTACACGGGCGCCATGGCGGATGCCGGCATCCTGCGCGCCTGCGAGCACCTGCTTCCCAGCGCCAGCGGCGTGCGCCTGAGCATCGCCAACGGCCGCGTGACCCGAACTGACGGTCCTTTTTCGGCTGCGCACGCGCTCATTGCCGGCTTCGCCGCGATCGATGTCGCATCGAAAGGCGAAGCGCTGGAATGGGCCGCGCGCTGGCCGCCCGGCGAGGCGGGCGCCGCCGAGGTCGAGGTGCGCCTGAGCGGCTGTCCCGGCGGCTGCGCCGATGTCCACGCGGCCGAGCAGCCCGGGGCGTCCGGCCAGCGTTACGCCATCCTGCTGCGTTCCAGCACGGACCTGGAAAATGAAACCCCGGTCGCGCGCGCCCGGCTTGACGCCCTGGACGCCCACAATGCGGCCGAGGCGCGCGCCGGCGTGCTGCTGGGGGCCGACGGGCTGCGCTCGAGCGCATTGGGCACGCGGGTCAGGATGGCGTCCGGCAAGCTGACCGTGGTCGACGGCCCCTTTACTGAAATCAAGGAGATGATTGCCGGCTACTGGCTGATCCGCGCCCCGTCGCTGCAGGACGCCATCGCCTGGGCCACGCGCAATCCATATCCGGTCGGGCCGCCGGTCGAGGTGGAAATCCGCCAGCTGGCCGAACTGGCCGATGCCGCCGGCGTCTTCACGCCCGAGTTGCGCGCCGCCGAGCAGCACATGCGCACCCACCAGCTCGACGCCGGCATGCGCGCGCAGCTGGCCGGCGGTGCGCCCGTGCCGCGCTAGCCGATGGCGGCAACGGAGGCGACGCAAGCAAAGGAGCCGATGCCGGCAAAGGAGGAGCCGCAGGCGAAGCACGCGGCCGCGCGCGTCATCGAAGGCGTCTGGCGCATCGAGTCGGCGCGCATCATCGGGGCGCTGGCGCGCATGCTGCGCAACGTCGGACTGGCCGAGGAACTGGCGCAGGACGCCTTGGTCAGTGCACTGGAACGCTGGCCCGAGGCCGGCATTCCCGACAATCCGGCCGCCTGGCTGATGACGGTGGCCAAAAACCGCGCGCTCGACCACCTGCGCCATGCCACCTTGCAGCGTACCAAGGAATCCGAGCTCACCTACGAGATCGAAACCTTGCTGCAGGATGCCGCGCCCGACCTCGACGCCACCCTGGAAGACGACATCGGCGACGATCTGCTGCGCCTGATGTTCATCGCCTGCCACCCGGTGCTCTCGACCGAGGCGCGCGTGGCGCTCACCCTGCGCCTGCTGGGCGGGCTGACGACCGATGAAATCGCCCATGCGTTTCTCGTCTCCGAAGCGACGGTGGCGCAGCGCATCGTGCGCGCCAAGCGCACCCTGGCCGAAGCCAAGGTTCCGTTCGAGGTACCGCGCACCGACCAACTGGTGGCGCGCCTGGCGTCGGTGCTGCAAGTCATTTATCTGATCTACAACGAAGGCTATTCGGCCAGCGCCGGCGGCGACTGGATGCGCCCCAAGCTGTGCGACGAGGCTTTGCGGCTCGGACGCATCCTCGCTGGCCTGTTGCCGCACGAACCCGAGGTGCACGGTTTGGCGGCGCTGATGGAAATCCAGTCCTCGCGCGCGCGGGCGCGGCTCGGGCCCCAGGGCGAGCCGGTCTTGCTGCTCGACCAGGACCGCAGCCGCTGGGACCAGATGCTGATCCGGCGCGGGATGGCGGCGCTGGAGCGGGCCGGGCAGCTGGGCGAGAGCTACGGTCCGTACGCGCTGCAGGCTGCCATCGCCGCCTGCCATGCGCGCGCGTTGACACCGGAGCAGACCGACTGGCAGCGCATTGCCGCGCTGTACGATGCGCTGGCGCAGCTGATGCCGTCGCCCGTGGTGGAGCTCAACCGCGCGGTGGTGCTGGGGATGGCGTACGGGCCGGCGGCCGGGCTGGAACTGGTCGATGCGCTGATCGCCAGCGATACGCTGCGCAATTATCACTTGCTGCCCAGCGTGCGCGGCGATTTGCTGGCGCGCCTGGGGCGCATGGACGAGGCATGTGCCGAGTTCAGGCAGGCGGCGGAGTTGACCAATAATTTGCGCGAGCGCGCGCTGTTGCGGGCGCGCGCGCAAGGTTGCGCTGGGGAGGGGCGATAAACGGATAGACGGATACGCTGCATGCCGCCGGCGCGGGAATGACGGTTTTGAATGTAGTGGCAACAGCGGCTCACGCCATACCGAGCGCAAGCGAAGCGCCGTCACGCTCGCGGCCGTCCCCATCGAATCATGCTAGCCTTCGTCTCATGAAAAAGCTCCTTCGCACATGCGCGCTGCTGGCGCTGGCCGGCAGCCTGCTGGCCTCCTGCGCCAGCGTGATCGGCCCGCGCCAGATTGAACTCCCCTTAAGCAAGCTGCAGGCAGGCATGGACCGGCGCTTCCCCATCAGCAACCGGGCGCTGGAGATCTTCGATATCCAGCTCCACCGCCCGCAACTGTCGCTCGCCCCCGGCAGCGGCCGCGTCGGCGTTTCCCTGGAAGCCGCAGTGGCCTCGCCCTTCACGCGCCAGTCATGGCGCGGCAGCCTGGCCATGTCGGGCCGCCCGTATATCGATGCCGCCCGCAACGCCGTGCTGATGGCCGAGCCGCGCGTGGACCGCTTCGCCATCGATGGCATCGACGCCGCGCAACAGCGCGACCTGGCCGCGGCGGCAAATGTGCTGATGAACAAGGTCGTCGCCGATGTCGCGGTCTACAACTTCCGCCCGGAAGATTTGCGCTATGCGGGGGTGCAATTCGTACCGACGCGCATCCAGACCACCGCTTCGTCCCTGATCGTTACGGTCGAGCCGGCGAAGTAAGGCCGCCGGCATTTTCCCGGCCTTTCCGGCCGTCCCCGCGGCCGACGCGCATTTCCAACCCTGCTATGATTTAACGCTGCGAATCTACCCACTGTCGGGTATCTCCGTGGTTGTTGCGTCGCAACGAACGTGTGTTTTCCCTTGATTGCGGCAGCCGCATATTGCGTGCAAACTTGGGATTGATCGTGACCGTTTCACCGAATGCCGCAGGACTTGCGAATTCTCATGTCCGAAGTATTCCGCTAAAGTAATCTTGCTCTGGGAATTCGCTGTGCTGTCATTTTGGGGGTGACTCGTGGGAACGATAGAGGAAAGTTTGCCGGAAAAAGAGGCGGGGCTCGACGCCTCGTCCGACGCACCGTCGGCGCCGGTGCGGCCGCGTCAGGCCCTGCCGCCCAAGGGCTCGTGCTGGTATTGTGAAAAGCCGCTCGACAGCGTCAAGCGCTTCTGCGGCAAGGCCTGCGCCGATTCGTTCGACGAAGAAGCCGAATACACCCGCTGATGCGGCCGCGCCACGCCGCGCGATCGGCGTCGATCAGAGCGCGGTCTGCCTGAGCGCGCGCAGGGCGCCGTCGAAATCGAAGTCATTCACCGCTGCCGTCACCCGCGCCAGCCTGGCCTCGCCCAGGATCACGCGCAGGCTCGCCCCCGACTCGTCCAGCAGGTCGACCGCCGCGCCATCGGCGTCGATCAGCAATTCCACCAGCCGCGCCAGCAGTACCGGGTCCTGCAGCAGCGGGCGTTGCGGCATGTCGAGCACGAAGCCGTCCGGCGCACTGCCGGCCAGCACCTGGTCGAGCAGGTGCAAGACCTTGTCGAAGGCGCCCGCGAGCGCATTGAGCGCCACGTGCTGCGCCAGGGGATCGGTGCGGATCGCCAGTTCCAGGGTGCTGGCATGCTGGTGCAGGCGGTGCGCGCCGATCATGCCGGCCGCGCCTTTCAGGGTATGCGCCAGGCGATGCGCCAGGATGGTGTCGCCCGCGGCAAGCGCTTGGCAAATCGGCACCGCCCCGTGCGCATAATCGCTGCGAAAGCGCCTGAGCATGCGCGCGTACAGATCGCGGTTGCCCATGATGCGGTCGATGCCGTCGGCCATATCGATCACCGCGCGCGCGGTCGCATCGGCGCGCAATTCGACGGGGACGGGCGGCTTCTCTCTCGGGGGCATGAATTGGGCTGTTGTTCATTATCTAATAAACTACACGATAGCAGAGTTTTAACGGTAAACCGCAGCAATATCGCCCTATTTGCTCGTAAAAGACCAGGTTTTCGTGATCGGCAAGCCATCGATGGTGCCGGAGAAACTGACGTCGTACACCGTCCGTGGCGCCAGCACCGTGAGCGGGATGATGGCGGCGGCCGACTTGGGCGTGTGGCTGTCCACGCCGAGCTTGAGCAGCTTGACGTCGAGCAGCGCTGCGCCGCGCGGGCGCACGGTGAAGCTGTCCACCGTCAGCGCGGCGTCGAGGTCGGCGTGCACGCTGATCGGGTAACCCACTTCATTGAGGTTCTCGACCGGGTCCGGCTCTTCGTAGTTGCTGAAAAAGTTAGGCGTGACGCCGGCCTGGCCATCGGCCGGCCAGGTTGCGATATTGCCGCGTCCCACGCCGGGGCCGAAGCCGTTGTTGGCCGCGAAATTGCTGGTGAAATAGGTGTAGCCGGCGGCGGTGGTGGCCGAACCGGTGCCGATTTCCTTGAATTTGGGCTCGAACATCACGAAGCGGTGGTAGATGGCGGTGATCAATTCTTCGGCCATGTAAAAGCCGGAAGCGTTCGAGGTGGCCGAGATCACTTCGCCATAGGCAGTGTTGCTCGGTACGAAAACATAGCCGGCACCGGTCAGGCGGTCCAGCAGCTGCGCGCCGGTATAGCCGGGGGCGCCGGCGGTCTGGTCGTGCGTCACCTTGTTGTTGCTCTTCTGATAGTCGGAGTGCCCCTGGGCGGCGCGCTCGATACTGGCGTTGCGCGTGAGTGCGGGCATGCCGATCTGGGCGCGGCGGAAGTTAATCCAGTTCAAGCCGTCGAGCGCGGTATTGTTGGTGACGAGGGGGGCGCCCGGCACCTGCGCCAGCGCGGCCGAGGCGCTGGTCTGGGCCGAGGGGGGGTTGTCGCCGTCGCCGCCGCAGGCGGACATGGCCAGCGCGCATGACAGACCCGCTGCCAGCGTGCTCCAGCGATGCAATCTGTTCATGCCGCTCTCCCCCGACTGGAAAAATCTCTTGAGAATTGATTCTAGGGGAATTCAGAAATCGGTGAGATTTGTTTGCCGCCGTTTGATCTGGCGCATGCAGGTCGACGCTGTAAAATACCAACACTATCCTCGATGCGATTGCGAAACCACTTGAAACCCACACGCCAGCAGCGCCTCGCGCGCGCCAAGTTTGCCTTGCCGAGCTTTGTCACGCTGCTATCGATTGCGTGCGGCTTCGGCAGTATCGTCATGTCGGTCGACAATGCCCACGTCGGCCTTGCCGCGGACTACCGCATGGCCGCCATCCTGCTGGTGCTGGCCGGCGTGTTCGACGCGCTCGACGGCTTTGTCGCGCGCGCCACCAATACCTCGTCCGAATTCGGCATGCAGCTCGACTCGATCGCCGACGTCATGAATTTCGGCTGCGCTCCGGCCATGCTGCTCTATTGCTACGGCTTCGTGCAACTGGGCGTCGACCATCCGACCCTGCTGCGCGCCGGCGGCCTGGCCTGTTTCGTGTTCGTCGCCTGCGGCGCGCTGCGGCTGGCGCGCTTTAACGTCAATGTCGGGCGCACCGATCCGCGCTACTTCGTCGGCATGCCGATCACGGCCGGCGCCGCCTGCGTGGCCGCGGTCGTGGTGGCCTGGCCGGCGCCGCTGACCACCGCCGTGCAAGGTTATCTGGTGATGCTGCTGATGGTGGGCGTCGGCACGCTGATGGTCTCGACGGTGCGTTTTCCGAGCTCCAAGCAGCCGAAAAGCACGCTGCTGTTCGTCGTCATCGGCATCGGAGTCGTCTTGCTCGCCTGGCTGCAGACGCGCTTCTTCGTGCTGTTTTTCGTGCTGTACATCAGCGTTACCCTGCTGCTCAATATCGCATGGCAACTCGGCTGGCGCGGCGTGCCGGCCCCGGCCGTGTACGAAGACTAGAACCGGGGGCGCGAACGCCTCAGGCGAACTTGTCGAGCATGGCGGCCAGCTTGCTGGCGCTGGCCTGTGCTTCGGCCAGGTCGCGCGCGTTGGCGCTCTGGGTTTGGATGGTATTGGTGAGCAGTTGCACGAAAGAGCGGTCCAGCGCCTTGCGCGCCGCCGCCATCTGCTGCGCCACGGCGTCGCAATCGGACGGCGTGGCGGCCAGCGCGATCAGCTTCTGCACCCCGCGCAACTGGCCCTCGATGCGCGCCAGGCGATGCAGCAAATCCTTCTTTTGCAGGGCGGTGAGGGCCGTGCTCTCGACGATGTCCGACATCCACGTTCCCCCGGCCGGCTTACGCCACTTCGTGGCCGCGCGCGGCGCGCAGGATGGCGAACCAGTCGCCGCGGCTGAGCGTGAAGCGGGTGCCGGCGACGGCCACGGCAATCGCTTCGATGCGTCCGGTGCCGGTCAGCGGCACTGGACGGCATGGCAACTGCATGATCCACGCAAACACCACGCTGGCGAATGGCTGGTTCAGCGCATCGGCGATGCCCTTGATGACCAGGCGCAGGTGATCGGCATTGTCGTCGCTGCTGGCGAACAGGCGTCCGCCGGCCAGCGGCGACCAGATCATCGGCGCCACGTCCAGGTCTTGCAAGCCGTCGAAGGTCTGGTCGAACATCGGCGTGGTGTGCAGGGGCGAGAACTCGACCTGGTTGGTCGCCAGTTCGATGCGCCGGTTGAGCGACTCGAACTGGTGGCGCGAAAAATTCGACACGCCGAAATGGCGCACCTTGCCGGCCTGGCGCAGGGCTGCGAAGGCGGCGGCGATCTCGTCGAACTCCATGAGCGGATCGGGACGGTGGATCAGCAGCAGGTCGAGGCGGTCGGTGTGCAGCTGGCGCAGCGATTGCTCGACCGACGCCACGATGTGGGCGGCGCTGGTGTCGTAATGCTGGATAGAATGCTGCGGGCGTTGCGCGGACACCAGCTTGATGCCGCACTTGCTGATCAGCTCGATACGGTCGCGCAGCGAAGGCTGCAGGCGCAGGGCTTCGCCGAACAGGCCCTCGACGCCATAGTTGCCGTAGATATCGGCATGGTCGAAGCTGGTCACGCCGAGTGCGATGCACTGCTCGATGAAAGCGACGCGCTGCTCGGCCGACATGCCCCACTCCCCCATGCGCCACATGCCGGCGACGATGCGCGACAGCTCGGGGCCATGGGGGCGTGTACTTACGCGCGGGCAAAACAGGTCGGCGGGCAGGGTTGCGGTCATCGGTTTCTTTCTTTTTTTTAAATTGTTTCCTAACCGGGGTCAGACCCCGGTTAAGCAACTTTGAGGCTTACTTGAGCCAGAGGCGCATCGAGTCCCAGGCGCGGCCGAAGATCGAGGCTTCCGCCACTTCTTCCAGCGCGACTACCGGCAGTTCCAGCATCTGCTTGCCATCGACCATCATCTTCAGGGTGCCGACTTTGCTGTTGAGCGGCAGCGGGGCGACCAGCGGGTCGTTGCGTTCGAGTACAGGCTTCATCTTGGCCGCGACACCTTTCGGCACCGTCACCAGCACGTCGTGGTTGAAGCCGATCTTGACCACGTTGGCCGATCCTTTCCACACTTCCGGCGTCTGGATCGCCTGGCCCTTGGCATACAGCTTGACCGTGTCGAAGTTCTGGAAGCCCCAGTTGAGCAGCTTCTGGCTTTCCTGCGTGCGCGCCTGGTCGGAATTGGTGCCGAGCACGACCGAAATCAGGCGGCGCTGGCTGTTGCCGTTGGGACGGCGCGCCGAGGCGATCATGCAGAAACCAGCCGCTTCGGTGTGGCCGGTCTTCATGCCGTCCACCGTCGGGTCGAGCCACAGCAGGCGGTTGCGGTTCGGCTGGGTGATCTTGTTGTAGGTGAAGCTTTTGACCGAGTCGATCTTGTAGAACTCGGGGTAGTCGGCGATCACGCGCGCGGCCAGGACCGACAGGTCGTGTGCGGTGGAGAAGTTGTCAGGGTGCGGCAAGCCGTGCGGGTTGGCGAAGCGCGTGTTTTTCAGGCCCATGCGCTGGGCTTCGCGGTTCATCAGGAACACGAAGGCGCTTTCGTCGCCGGCCACCGCTTCGGCCAGGGCGACGGCGGCGTCGTTACCGGACTGCACCATCAGGCCGTGCAGCAGGTCGTCCACCGACACCGGCGTGGCCGGGTCGATGAACATCTTGGAGCTGCTGGCGTCGACCTTCCAGGCCCTGACCGAGACGTTGATCATCTGGTTCAGGGCCAGCTTCTTTTCCTTGAGCGCGGCAAAGGTCAGGTAAGCCGTCATGATCTTGGTCAGCGAGGCCGGTTCGATGCGGGCGTTGGGCTCGTGCGAGGCGATGATCTGCCCGCTGGTGGCGTCGAGCAGCATCCAGGAGCGTGCTGCGATGGTCGGCGAGGGCATGGTTTGCGCAACGGCGGACGATAGCGCCAGGACACTGGCAGCCAGTGCGGCAATAAGTTTTCTCATGGGAATAAGTACTCAAAAAAGTGGTGCAAAAAGGGGCGCCCAATTATAGTGGCTATAGTGGAATTGCGCCCTCACGCCGCCACAGTTGGACCACCAGTGTTTTGATGTGGGCCAGCTTGCGGTGGAAGAAATGATCGGCGCCGGGAATGACGATGACCGGAATGTCTTGCGGCCGCGCCCAGTCCAGCACCTGGGCCAGGGTAATGGTGTCGTCGACTTCGCCGTGGATCAGGATGGTGTCGGCCGGCACATCGGGCATCGGCCATTTGCCGGCGGCGCTGCCGACCAGCACCAGGCGCTCGGCCGGCCGCCCCGCAGCGATCAGGCGTTGCTGCAGCTGGGCTTGCACGAAGGTGCCGAACGAAAAACCCGACAGCGCTACCGGCAGCCCCGGATACTGGGCCTGCATGTGCGCGAGCATGAGGGCCATGTCGTCGGTTTCGCCGGCGCCGCCGTCGTGCACGCCGGCCGATTGGCCGACGCCGCGAAAGTTAAAGCGCGCCACCACGTAGCCGAGCGCAACGAAGGTGCGCGCCAGGGTTTGCGCCACCTTGTTATCCATGGTGCCGCCGTACAGCGGGTGCGGATGGGCTACCAGGGCGATGCCGCGCGGCGCGCCGGCGGGCAGGTCGAGCAGGCATTCCATCGGTCCGGCGCCGCCGGCCAGGGTGAATTTTTCAGCGTGTTTGTTCAGCAGATTATGCGTGGCAGTGTTCATGTAAACAAGTAATCAGATTTTGAGGCGATCGACGACCTTGCCGCCAACCAAATGGGAGTCGATGATTTCATCGATGTCGCTGGTGTCGACATAGGTGTACCAGGTGCCTTGCGGATAGACCACCAGCACCGGGCCTTCGTCGCAGCGGTCGAGGCAGCCGGCCTGGTTGATGCGCACCTTGCCGTGCCCGTTCAGGCCGAGCTCCTTCATGCGGCGCTTGGCGTGCTTTTGCGCGACTTCGGCGCCGAGCTTGCCGCAGCACTGGCGTCCATCCTCGCGCACATTCATGCAGATAAAGACGTGCTGCTCGAAGTAGGGTGTATCGCTCATGGGGGTTCCCGTTTCTTTCCTGTACTGCGTGATCGGTATTTGCATGCGCGCAAAACTACGCGTCAAGCTAGCGCAATGATACGCGCTCTTCGCGCCGATTGAGTTTATGCGAGGGCAGCAGCAGGAACCAGATCGCAAAAAACGGCCATAGCAAGGATAGGAATTGCGCTGCGCCATTAAAGTTCAGGAACTTGCCTTGCACCCAGCCTTGCAGGGTGGCACTGAAGTAGGGGTTGACCGGGATCGTGTTCACCACCAGCAGGCTGAGCACGAGGGTGACCACCGCCAGCCGCCGCTGCGCCGTTTCGGGCGCGAACGCCAGGCCGGCGAGCATGATCAGGCCGATCAGGAAGCCGCCCTGGGCGCCCGGGGTGATCCAGGCCAGCGCATTGTCGGGCTTGAACAGCAGGGAACTGGCCAGGGTCTTGGTCAGCAGCGCCGCGCCCAGCATGGCGCCGATCAGCAACAGGCGCGGGGCGCCGCGCCGCAGCAGGCACAGCATGGTCAGGACGGCGCCGGTCATGCCGCAGGCGGTGATGATGGTTTCCGACAGCCAGTATTGTTCCACGCTCATGGCGGCGCCCGGACGCAGCATGGCGATAAGGTCGATGTCGGTATCGAGCCAGGCCGACAGCCATTCGGAAAAAATCGGCAGCAGCTGGCCATGGCCGAACATATAGCCGAGCGGATAGATCTGGGCCAGCGGCCACAGGGCCAGCAGCACCAGGCCCTGGCTGGCGTGGGCCGCGAACCAGCGCTGGCGCAGCTTGTACAGGCGGCTCTGGTCGAGGAACGAGCGCGCGCCGAGGGCGCCGATGATGGCCCCCGCCAGCGATCCGGCCGAATTGGTGATGAAGTCCAGGCTCGATGGCACGCGGCTGGGCAGGTAGGTCTGTACCGCTTCCATCGTGCCCGATGCGAGGATGCCGAGGATGGCGGCGGCGAGGACGGCCCACACGCCGCGCACGCGCGGGTACATGGCCAGCACCAGCAGGGTCCCGAGCGGGATGTAGCCGATGATATTGACCATCACGTCGAAGCCGGTCCAGTACTGGGGCATGGACAGGGTCAGGAAAATCAGGGGCGACAGGCCGCTGCCGCGCCAGCCGGAAAACGGAAACCAGCTGGCGTACACGATCAGCAGCATGTAGGCCAGCAGCGACGCGCGCGCCACGGGCGAGCCGCGCACGGCGGCCGTTACCGGTGGGGGAACGGGCCCAGGCCCTGGCGCGTCCGGCGCGTTCATTCTTTTTTGAGCGGCAGCGTGGCGAGCCAGGCGATAACGTCGGCGGCGACCGTGTCGGTGGCGCCGGCCAGCGCGCGCGCGCCGCCGCCGGCATCCATGCTGGTGGCGGGGTTCTTGCGGTCGAAGGTTTTCTGGTCGATCAGCTTATGCCCCTGGAACAGCGACGCGCGCAGCACCAGCTGGCCGTGGCTCTGGGTCTGGCTGTCGAAGTTGTGGGTGAAGTCCTCGATTTCCAGGCGCAGGATCGGCACGCCGTCGGAGGCGTCGCTCACGCTGAGCACCTTGGCGCCCGACTGGGCGATGCGCGACTTCAGACGCTGGGTGACCATCTGCAGCGGCGTGGCGCTCCAGCGGCTGTTGGCGTAGGTGCGCGCCTGCAGCGGGTCGCTGTAGTTCAGGCGGTAGTACATACGCTCGCTGTCGAGCGCCGCCGAACCGGTCACTTCGCCCACCACGACGGCGGCGATCGGCGCGCGCGCGGCCTGGGCGGCATTGGTCGCGGGACCGAAGTCGAAGGTGGTGTTCAGGGCCGGTTTTTCGCTGGCGCAGCCGGCCAGCAGCAGGGCGGCGCCGGTGCTGGCGGCCAGCAGCAGGCGGCGCACGGTCGTGGTCACGTTCGTGGACACGTTCGTGCGTGGATTCTGGGTGTGATTCACGGTGGTCCTCATTTGGTCGGTGCGGTAAAACCTGGTTCACCCGGCCCCGGGGTGGCCGGCGCGGCGCCGAACAGCAGGCTTTGCGGACGGTCGTTGAGCGAATTCATGGTGCGGCGCACGGCCCGCAGCGAGGTGCGCGCTTCGTCGGTCATGGCCACGAAGTGCGGCAGGGTTTGCATTTCGAGGTCGGTGGTGACCGCTTCGAGCGAGCCGCCGACCCGGTCCACGGTGCTGTTCAGGCGTGCAATGGCGCCATTGGGCGACTGCAGGTCGTCGGCCAGTTTGGTGTAGCTGCGCGTCATGGCGGTGGCGCTGGAAGTGAAGGTGTCGAACGAGGCCAGGCTCTGGTCGGCCTTGGCCGTCAGTTGCGGCAGGCGCGCCAGGGTCGGTTCGAGCCTGGCCGGAATCTCGCCGTAGGCAATGGCGGCCTTGCTGATGTTGGCGAAGGCGTCGAGGATGATCTTCTGGTTTTCCGGCGCCGCCATGGCGTCCAGGCGGGTGGCCAGTTCCTCGGCTTTGTCGAGGATCACCAGGCCGCGCTTTTCAAGCTGGTCGAGCAGGCCCGGACGTAGCGGAATGCGCGCCAGCTTCTCTTCGCTGCTGGCCATCAGGGGCGAACCGGTTTTTTCGTCGTCGAGCTGGATGAAGGCGATTCCGGTCACGCCCTGGTAGCCGAGGGTGGCGAAGGTGGTGCTGGTGACCGGGGCTTCGGCATCGACCGACAGGTGGATCAGGATCTGGCCGGGGATCTTGGTATCGAAGCTGATGGCATCGACCTTGCCCACTTCCAGCCCGCGGTAGCGCACCGCCGCCTGCGGGTTCAGGCCCGGGATCGACTGGATGGTGGCGATCTGGTAGGGCACGCGCTCGACCCGGTCGCGGTTGAACCAGATGCCCGCCAGGACCGTGGCCACCAGCAGCGCAATCGTGAAGAAACCTGTCATCAGGGCGTGCGATCTGTTTTCCATATGCTAGTGCTCCGGTGCGTGCTCGGCGTCGTATTCGTCGAGCACTTCGAGGGCGCGCTGGCCGCGCGCACCCAGGAAGAATTGTTTGATGAAGGGATGGTCCACTTTCAGGACATCGCGCGTCGGTCCGATCGCGATCACGTGTTTTTCGGCCAGCACCGCGATCCGGGTCGACAGCGCGAACAGGGTGTCCAGGTCGTGCGTGACCATGACCACGGTCAGTCCCAGTTCGCGGTGCAGCGACCGGATCAGCGCGACAAACGCGTCCGACAGATCGGGGTCGAGGCCCGCGGTAGGCTCGTCGAGAAACAGCAGCTGCGGTTCGAGCGCCAGCGCGCGCGCCAGCGAGGCGCGCTTGATCATGCCGCCGGAGAGGTCGGACGGCATCTTCATGGCGTGTTCGACGCCCAGGCCGACCATGTTCATTTTCAGCAGCACGGCGTCCTGGATCACGTCTTCGGGCAGGGCGCGCAGTTCGCGCAGCGGCTGGGCGATGTTGTCGAACACGGTCAGCGCCGAATACATCGCGCCCTGCTGGAACAGCATGCCCCAGTGGTTGCGCATGCGCTGCAGCTGCTCGGCGTCGGCCTCGCTGATGTCTTCGCCGAACACGCGCACGCAGCCTTTCGCGGGCGTCTCCAGGCCCAGCATCTGGCGCAGCAGCACCGTCTTGCCGGTGCCCGAGCCGCCCACGATCGACAGGATCTCGCCCTGGTAGATATCGAGGCTCAGGTCCTGGTGCACCACGGTGCGGCCGAATTTGGTCCACAGCCTGGTGATCTGGACCACCGGCGGGCCGACATCTTCCCCGGGCCGCATGTTCAGGTGCTGGCGCGCGCCTTGCGTTTTTTGTTCATCCATCAGAAACCGACTCCGCTGAAAATAATCGCAAACACCGCGTCGGCCAGGATCACCACCGTGATCGCGGTGACCACCGAGGTGGTGGTGCCGTGGCCCAGGCTTTCGGTGTTCGGCTTGATGCGCAGGCCGAAGTGACAGGATACCAGCGCAATGAGCATGCCGAAGGTGGTTCCCTTGAGCAGGCCGATGAGGTAGTTCGCCAGCGGCACCGCGTCCGGCAGCTTTTGCAGGAAGTAGCGCGCCGACAGGTTCAGTTCGACCTTGGCCGAGACCATGCCGCCGATCAGTGCCATGGCATCGGTCCACACCACCAGCAGCGGCATCGAAATCGCCAGCGCCACCACTTTCGGCATGATCAGGCGGTAGCCGTGCGAGATGCCCATGACCAGCATGGCGTCGAGTTCCTCGGTCACGCGCATCACCCCGAGCTGCGCGGTGATGGAGGAGCCGGAACGGCCCGCGACCAGAATGGCGGCCAGCAGCGGTCCGAGTTCGCGGATCACGCTCATGCCCAGGATATTGACCAGGTACATATCGCCGCCGAACATGCGCAACTGCTGGGCCGACAGGTAGGACAGCACGACGCCGATCAGGAAGCCGACCAGCGCGGTGATGCCGAGCGCCTGGAAGCCGGAGTGGAAAATATTGGCCGATACTTCGCGCCACGGCCCCGTCATCGGATGGCGGATGAAGCGGCCGATATCCTGCACCACCTGGCCGATCAGGCGGATGAAGCCTTGCGTGTGCTCGAAGAAGTGGAGCATGCCGCTGCCCAGTGTCATCACCCAGTTGAAACGGCTGGGGCGCGTGCGCGGCATCTGCAGCTTGCTCGCTTCCTCGATGCGCTTGAACAGTTCTTCCTGTTTTTCGGCCAGCTGGAGCTGGGCCGGGCGCTGCTTGCCCCAGGCGTTCCAGAACATCTGGGCGCCGATGTGGTCGAGGCGGACGATCTGGGTCAGGTCCCATACCAGCGCCGGCTTGTCCTTGAGCGAGGTGAGGGTGGCGTTGATGGTCTTGATCGCGCCGCACTGGGCCAGCGCGTGGACCTGCCAGATCCCGTTGGCGACGACCGATTGGGGCGAGCCTGCATCAGGCGATTCGAGGGTTAAAGTTGGCGCATTTTCAATCTGCATTGCGCCAGTGTAAAAGAGAATCGCCGCGACCGCTACAGGAGTTCGTGCGCGGGGTCGCGGGACCGCCCATGTAGTCGTTTGTTTACAGCGCGGGTGTATGCACGGCCGTCACGCTGCCAGATGGCGCGCCTGGCGCTGCGGCACGCTCGCTACCGGCCTGGCCTTTTCGGCCGGGGCATCGACGCGGCCGGCATAATCGCTGCCTACCAGTTGCGCCGCGTCGGTACGGCTCATGCCGCGCGTCTCGAGCCATTGGGCGACCAGCCTGGCCAGGCGGTCGAGCGCGATGCGGTGGGTGGCATCGGTTTTCGCATAGATCCAGTCGGAGAAGGCCATGAAGTTGGCGAACGGGGACTCGCCCAGCAGGTGCGCGAGCGTGTGCGCGAAGCGTCCCGAGTTGGCCACCAGGTCCCAGTAGCGCGCAAAGCGCACCAGGCGCTGCATGGTCTGGAAGTCGATCAGCTTCGTCGCCAGGATGGTGTACGGCGGGTAGGGATCGAAGACCAGGCCGTGTTCTTCGGTGTGGCGGATGATCGGCGTGCCGCGCAGGCGCTTGAGAATGCCGAACTGGATTTCGTGCGGCTTGAGGGCGACCAGCTGGTCGAAGCCGCGCGCGAAGCTGTCCATGTCCTCGCCCGGGAGGCCGGCGATCAGGTCGACGTGCAGGTGGGCGTGCGACTGTTCGCACAGCCAGCGGATGTTCTCGGCGGCCTTGGCGTTGTCCTGGCGCCGGCTGACCAGCGCCTGCACCGCCGGATTGAAGCTCTGGATGCCGATCTCGAACTGCAGCGCGCCGGGCGGGAACTTGCGGATGCCATCTTTGAGCGCATCGGGCAGGTGGTCGGGCACCAGCTCGAAGTGGGCGTACACCGGGTCGTCCGGGTTCGCTTCGAGTTTGTCGAGGAAGAACTGCATGATCTTCAGGCTGGTCTTGATATTGAGGTTGAAGGTGCGGTCGACGAACTTGAACAGGCGCGCGCCGCGGGCGTGCAGCGTTTCGAGCTCGCCCAGGAAGGTGTCGAGGCCGAAGGGCCAGGCGGTCTTGTCGAGCGCCGACAGGCAGAACTCGCACTTGAACGGGCAGCCGCGCGACGCTTCCACATACAAGGTGCGGTTGGCGATGTCGTTGTCTGTATATAAGGAGTAGGGCATGGCGATGTCGGCCATCGGCGGCTGCACGCCGGCGTGGATCTTCATCAGCGGCTTGGGGCCGTGCAGGATCTCGCCGCACAGCTTGGGGAAGGTGACGTCGCCCCAGCCTGTCACCAGGTAGTCCGCCATCTGCACAATGGCTTGCTCGCCCGGCTCGTGCGACACTTCCGGCCCGCCCAGCACGATCACCACCTGGGGCGCGACGCGCTTGAGCATGGCGACGACCCTGGTGGTTTCCTCGACGTTCCATATATAGATACCGAAACCGATGATGCGCGGCGACTGCGCCAGCAGGCGTTCGACGATTTCGGTGGTTTTCGCGCCGATCACGAATTCGTGCAGGCTGGTCTGCTCCTGCAGGGGGCCCATGTTTGCCAGCAGATAGCGCAGCCCCAGCGATGCGTGGGCGTAGCGGGCGTTCAGGGTCGAGAGCAGGATGGTCATGGCGGGGCGGCGTTGGCGAAAGCTGCCATTCTACCTGCGCAGGGCTGGCGATCGGCAGGTGTCAGCATGGTGTTGCTACCGCATGACAATTTCAGGCATAAATCTTGCATTGGAGAGGAGTTGAAGAGCCAGGCTGTTGTGTTCTTGCTCAGGAACGTGCGTATGGGAAATATGTTTACGCATCTCGCCCCTATGCTACGTTAGTATATGAATCGATCACCATCGTGTGGAGTAGTGCGCCACTTTTTGTCACATGAATAAATTACAGCCCATTTTTGTCATCGTTGCTGCCCTTATTTGCTGCGCCGCGTCCGCCCAGCAAATGTACAAGACCGTCGGTCCGGATGGGAAAGTCACGTTTTCCGACCGTCCGCAAAACGGCGACAAGCTCAAGGTCAGCGTGATGAAGGGCTCGGTGCTGCGCGCAGTGGAGGGGCCGGTGCCGGCCCAGCCCAAGATCGCGCCGCCCCCCAGGGGCAGCGGCGCGGACGCATCCGGCGGCGGCATCTCGGCTGCCGGCGTGCCGTCGCCCGAGCTGCAGCATGCCGTGCTGGTCGTGGCGCTGATGTCCGAAGTGGCCGCCAAGTTTGAGCCGGTCTGTTCCAATGCGGCGCCCCTGAGCAAGAAATTCGTTACCGCCGCCAACGGCTGGAAACAGCGCAACAGCAGCTTTATTGAAAAGCAACGGCGCGCGATGGCCGACATGGCTCCCGCCAGGCGGACTGCGCTCCAGGGCGAGGTCGCGGCCAAGATTCATGAGGTCATGGCCGAGGTGATGGGTCAGAGCGTGTCGGGTCGGGTGCAATGGTGCGACAAGGCGACCATCGATATGTCGGGCGGAACCAATGATGTGGTCAACAACGTGGACGTGGCCATGCCGCTGATCACCTATAAATCAAAGTAATTCACAAAACGTGGCTTGTGGAAACGCGGCCCTTTTGCTATAGTTTGCCTCCCCGCTGAAACGGTAGCGAAATCAAGTAGTTGCAGGACAGATCAGGGGCGTTTCGAAAGAAGCGAAGAAAC